>CAZHVH010000065.1:0-11940 GCA_964535855.1 uncultured bacterium | reverse complement strand
AATGACGGCGAAGCCAAATGACCCAATGACTATAAGTGACCACATTTAACGTTCCAACGTTCAACGAGCCAACGTTATCTATATGAATGTTCCTCATCCGGGAAGATCCCCTCTTTAACCTCCCGGACGTATTCCCTGAAGGCCCGTTCCATCTCGCCCGATAGATAGGCATATCGTTTGACGAACTTCGGCTTGAACCTCTCGAACAGCCCCAACATGTCGTGACTGACCAAAACCTGACCGTCGCAATGGGGCCCCGCGCCGATCCCTATGGTGGGTATCTCGAGCGACGATGTTATCCGCGAGGCCAGGTCCAGAGGGATGCATTCCAGGACGATCGAGAAGCAGCCGGCCTTCTCGAGGGCGAGGGCGTCTTCGAGCAACCTTTGAGCCGATTCCTCATCCCTCCCCTGAACCCTGAATCGTGTTATCGTCTGAGGCGTCAGCCCGATATGTCCCATGACCGGTATCCCCTCGCCGACGAGCTTTTCTACCACATCGGTCACCCTTCCCTCGACCTTCACGGCATCGGCGCCCGCCTGGATGAACCTTCGGGCGTTCTCCAGCGCCAGATCGGGCGTGTCGTAGGACCGATACGGCATATCGCCGACGACGAGAGGCCCCTCGCTCCCGTTCGCCACGGCGCGGGTGTGATGGAGCATATCCTCCATCGTGACCTTCCTCGTGGTGTCATACCCGAAGAAGACCATGGCGAGGGAATCGCCGACGAGGATCATGTCCACCCCGCACCTGCTCATGATCTTAGCCGTTATGTAATCATAGGCGGTGAGCATGACGATCCTCTCGCCCCGCCGTTTCATCTCGATTATATCCTCCACGCGCCTCTTCAACTCCGATCACCTCGCCCCATCAGGTATTCTCTGAGCCTCCATCCGGACGGCAGACAGACCGATATGAGGCCGATCTTGATGAGATCTCCCGGGATAAAAGGCCACAGTCCCATTTTAAAAAGGGCATCCGGGGGAGTGAATCTGGAAAGCCATAGAAGTCCCGGAAGATATATCGCCAGCTCACCCGCCAGCATGGCGGCCAGACATCGCCTGTAGCTTCTATCCCAGCCTCTCTCCGTCAGGCATCCGATGAGATAGGCTGCCAGAAGAAACCCGATCAGATATCCCCCCGTCGGCCCGGCGAGATACGAGAGACCGCCTCCTAAGCTGAAGAGGGGCAATCCCGCAACTCCCAGCATCAGATATAGCGCCATGCTCGCCGACCCGAGAGTCCGTCCCAGAAGCAGTCCCGCTGAAAGCACAGCGAAGGTCTGCATTGTTATCGGGACGGGCGTGAACGGGAGGGATATCCTCACCTTAGCACATAAAGCGGTGAAAATGGCGAACCCCACGACAGCCGCCGATCTGCTCAGAACCCCCTCTAAGGGGAAAACCGTCTGCAATATGGTCGTGTTTCGGACGTTAGCCATGTGAGCGTCCCTCGAACCCCTGAAATTTGTCTTTAATTTTAGCACCTGCGACCCTCAAAAGCAAGAAACCTGCGGCTGATCTTGACACGATCCCCCGAAAGGGTTATAATCACCTCACGATATCGTCAAGGTGAAGGGGAAAATGTTCTGGGAGAAAGAGATAGAGACCCTACCCAGGGAGGAGCTCGAGAGGTTACAGGTTCGGCGTCTACGTCAGACACTTTTGAGGGCTCAAAACGCCCCTTTCTACGGAAGGCTTTTTAAGAGGATCGGGCTTGACCCTGAAAGGGTGGACTCGCTCGACGTGCTCAAAGACATTCCGTTTACGACCAAGGAGGATCTGCGGGCCAACGTGCCATATGGATTCCTGGCCGTCCCGAAAGAGGAGATCGTCAGGTTGCATTCCTCATCCGGCACGACGGGCGTCGCCACGCCTATCTTTCATACGGCATCTGACATCGAGAGCTGGGCCAACCTCGTCGCCAGATGTATGTATATGACCGGCGTCAGGAGAGACGATGTGTTTCAGAACACGATGGGGTATGGGCTTTTTACGGGCGGACTGGGCTTCCACTACGGGGCGGAAAAATTGGGCGTGATGGTCATCCCCTCCGGTCCGGGGAACAGCCGCAGGCAGATCTATCTGATGCAGACCTTCGGCACGACCGTCATCCATATCCTGCCCAGCTACGCCATGAGACTGCTCTCGGTCTTCCAGGAGATGGGGCTCGATCCGAGGTATGATACCCGGCTGAGGATAGCATTCATCGGCGCTGAACCCCATTCGGAGGAGATGCGAAAGAGGATCGAGGAGGCCTACGGGATGGACGCCTACAACTCATACGGCCTTTCGGAGATGAACGGGCCGGGAGTGGCGTTTGAGTGTCCCTACAAAAACGGCCTGCACGTCTGGGAGGACAGCTTCATACTGGAGGTGATCGATCCCGAAACCCTCGAGCCTCTGCCCGACGGCGAGGAGGGCGAGTTGGTGTTCACCACCCTGACAAGGGAGGGAATGCCGATCATAAGGTATAGATCCAGGGATCTGGCCGCCGTCTATCCCGAACCATGTCCCTGCGGCAGAACTCACAGGCGTATCTCGCGCATCAAGGGGCGAACCGACGACATGCTCATCGTCAAGGGCGTCAACATCTTCCCGATCCAAATCGAGCGGGTGCTCATGAACATCCCCGAGGTCGGGACGGACTATCAGATCATACTCGACAGGAAAAACTACCTGGACGCCATGACCGTCCGCGTGGAGATAAACGCCAAGTTCTTCGACGGCGATATAAGACATCTGGAGCGGCTGCAGAAGAAGATCGTCGAGGAGCTCCGATCGGAGATAATCATCGAGCCCGATGTCGAATTGCTCGAGCCGGGAAGCATCCCCAAAAGTGAAGGCAAGGCGGTCAGGGTGATAGATAAAAGGGGAGGTGGATGAGGAATGGCGTATCAGGTCTCCGTCTTCGCCGAAAATAAGCCCGGAAGGCTCGGCAGGATCACCGAGGTTTTGGCGAGGGCGAACGTCAACCTCCGCGCCATAACCATAACGGGGACGGAGCGGTATGGGGTCGTGAAGCTCCTCGTGGATAAACCCGATCTGGCCTATGACGTCCTGATGGAGGCGGGGTTTTCGGTCAGAAAGCAGGAGATCATAGCCATCCTGATAGATGACGTGCCCGGGAGCCTCAACTCCGTCCTTAAGGTGTTGGCCGAAAAGGGGGTGAACATCGAGAACGCCTACGGCTTCCTGACGCACGAGTCCGACAAGGCGGTCTTCGTCTTCGAGGTCGAAGACCTGCGAAGGACAAGGGAGTTGCTTCAGGAGGCCGGGCTACAGCCTCTGAGCGACGCCGAGATAGCGGCGCTCTAGGAGGAGCGTGGAATGAAGCCCAAACGATACATCGTCTGGTCTAAAAGGGAGATAGATCTGAACGATCCGTGGCAGAGGCGATGGTATATCCGGCAGGTTCTCTGTCACGGGCGGGCTGAGGATGTGGCCGAGCTGGATTGGGATGAGGTGAGGGCGCTTCTGGATGAGCTGGATCTGCCCCCTGAGATCAAAAGGCTATGGGAGAATTACTTCCGTCATGTTGATGGGTAAGGGTATCATCACCGATCTTCAGAGAGAGATATTGGAGGCCTTCGCCCAGCTTCCCGATTCCTCTACCTTCTATCTGACAGGCGGCACGGCGTTGGCGGAGTTCTATCTCGGACACAGAAGATCTTACGATCTGGACCTTTTCACATCGGAGATGGACGTTATATCTCCCTTCTCCAGATCGTTCGAGCGGGAGCTCAGCAATCGGTTTCAGCTAAACGCGATAAGACGGTTCCAATCCTTTGTCGAGTTTGAGGTGATTCGTCGAGAGGATGTGGTACGGCTTCAATTAGCTCTGGATACCCCTTACAGATTCAATCCTCCTTTAAAGAGCTATCTCGGCGTTATGGTGAACGATTACAAAGACCTCATAGTGGATAAACTGCTGGCTTTTTTCGGCCGAGTTGAGCCCAGGGATGCCGTAGATCTGTTCTTCATCCTGAAGGATGAATCCGTGGATGAGCTCCTCTCACTCGCTAAGAAGAAGGATCCGGGTTTCGATCTATACTGGTTCGCTGTGTCATTAAACAGGGTTATGGATTTTCCGGATGAAATAGACCGTTGGCCCGTTGAGATGATCCTGAAAGTTGAGGCCTCAGAGATAAAGAGGAGATTTTCATCTTTAGCTCGTGAGATCATGAGTATGATAGGGGAATCATAGGCGCGATATGTCGCGCCAAATCCAAAAAAAGGAGGGAGTAATGAAAGGCAAGGCGATTCTGATGGTTCTGCTGTTCGTCCTGGCGGCCATGCTCACCGCCGAGGCGAAACTGACCAACGTCGCCCTCTTCAGGTTCTACGTGCCGCTCAAAGAGGGGGATATCTCCCAGTTCCGCGCCGAGCGGCTCATAACCATGGCCACGGGGGAGTTGAAGGACGTGGCTAACTTCAACGTCTCCATCTATTTCCACCCCTGGGTGCCGGTCATGCCGGGACAGATATACGTGGAAAGCGTATACTTCACCCTCAAAAAGCTGCCCGGCATCGGCAAGTTGCCTCTCAACGGCTCCATATTGATCGGTCAGGGGAGAAACCGAAACTTCGGCGTGATGCCTTCCTACTCCAACAGAAAGACCAGCGAATACGGGATCGTCTCCGACATGTTCACACACGACAGGATCCAGGGGATACAGCTGAACTTCTCCCAAAAGCCCATCTTCTTCGGCGTCTCGCTCTACAACGGCTATAAACTCGGAGCCCGATCCATGGGAGGGGTGAAATTCCTCGCCGATAGGGGACTGGATCTGGTCAATCTCGCCAACGACGTTGATAACGGCAAGGAGATAAGCGTCAGGGCCGGCATCAAATGCCCCAAAGTCCCATCCGATGCCGCCATCTCATTCTCATACGCCAAGCTGTATGACGATGGGAAGAAGCTCGATGATCCGACCAAAAACGACGACATAACCTTCCTAATGGACAACGTCCTCGGCCTAAGGGAGATCACCAAGGACGAAAAGGGCAACCCAGTCGTCAAAGTCAAGGGTGAGATGGAGAAAAAGGATAAAATCAGGATCGGCTTCGATTCGACCGCCGTGTTCAAGAAGAGAGACCTCCCCGCCTATCCCTCCATGCTCCGCTGTGAGGCATACTACGGCATGACGGGAGACCTGAACCATATCGGGTTATGCGGCCTGCTCGGCGTGAAGGTTAAACCCCTCAAGCTCGATCTGTATACCAGAGTCGGCCGGATTCAGCTCGACCTGGAGGATAACCAGCGCAGCCCCAAGAACAGTCTCACCTGGAACCTCACCCAGATCTGCGTCTCAGGCGTCTTCGCCATACAAAAAGGGATAACGCTCAGGGTGGAGTATGAGAAGAACATCGAGGACGTGCCCGGAGGCGGCGAGGCACCCGATAACGATAGGCTCTTCTTCGAAACCCTCATGGCCTTCTGAAATCCCAAACGAAGTTGTAGGGGCTAGGCATTCAAAGAAGAATGCCTAGCCCCTACTTTTGACCTAACCCCCTGTCCCCCTTCCCCTGTGGGGAAGGGGGAATCCTCCGAACGGAGAGAACGCTTCGGCAAGGGATAAAGTAAACTCCCCTCTCCGGCCTCCCGTTTCCCGTCTCCTTCCAGAGGAAGAGCCGGAAGATGAAATCATCGCTCCTTCCTCCGACAGAGAACGTTATAACGTTAAACGTCGAACGTGTAACGGGTCGGATCTCCGCCTGAAACTCGCGCTGAAGGTCGCGCGCGAGTTTTGACCCCTAAATTGCGTCTTATATAATAGAAGGAGTTTTTACTTTTGGAGGAAAAAGTATGTCCGATCTCAGGACCCTGATCGATAGATCCATAGGCGGCGATATGGATGCCTTCAGCGAGCTGATGCTCAGATACCAGAACGCCGTCTACAGCATAGCGCTTAGCGCCCTTGGCGATTTCATGCTGGCCGAAGATGTGACCCAGGAGGTCTTCATCTCGGTCTACCAGAACCTATTCGCCCTCGGCGACGTCGATAATTTCCCCAGATGGCTGAGGGCTATAACGATGAACATGTGCAGGACATTTATCAGAGAACGTCAGAAAGGCGTTGAGATCCCCACCTCGCCCTCCTCGTTTCCCATCAGATACTGTCCCCCGTCGGCCGAGCGGGAGATTGAGGAGAAGGAGAGACACGTCCAGCTTAACTCGGCGCTCAGGGCATTGCCCGAGGAACAGAGGAGGATACTGCTGCTGAGATATATGGAGGAGATGAGCTACGACGAGATGGCCCAGTTCCTGGGGATAAGCAGATCGGCCGTCGAGTCGAAGCTATACAGGGCCAGAAAGGCCCTCCAGGATGAGATGCTCAGAAACGCCGAAAGACAGCTCCGCAGCAGCAGGCTTTCAGAGAGGTTCACCGAAAGGGTCCGCAGGGAGATCACCGAGAGGTTCCTGCTGATGGAGGAGAGCGAGATCGATATATCGCCGGACGACACCCTGGTCATCTATCACGACCTCGGCGCGCCCGATACCGTCTCGTGGGCGCCGCTGAAGATCATCGGCTCAGATGAGGGCATGTTCATCCTCCGCAGATCCTTCCTCGGCCGATCGACCGACGAGGCGAGGGGGATGATCGGCAACCTGAACCTCATACTCGAAAGGCGATCCGGCGACCTCCTCGATGAGATCACAAGGGGGAACATATGGAGCGAGGCGGTGAAGGACAGGGGCGAGATAATCGCCAGATATAAATCCAGACTGCGTTTCATCCAGGAGCTGGGCGAGATCTTCGAGCGGAGCTTCGAGGAGGCCAACGACGCCCTGAGGGAGGTGCTGAGCGGCGAGGCGGTGCTGTTATCGGTCAGAACCGATCTCCCCTCGGCGATATCCGTCCATCCCGATGACGCCGGCAGGTTCTTCAGGCCCTTCATACTCAACGATCGACGCGGCATCGGCCCGCCGATGAACGTCGAGATGACCCTGCGCCTGCCCCCCTGCAGAAGGGTCGTCGTCATCGGAAACGGCATCGTGGGGATAAGAGAAGTGAAGGCCGATCTGCTGCTCGTGGGGGACGGCATGCTTCAGTTCATCGCGGACGACGTTAAAGGATCGATCGAGGCATACGGCGCCATCCCCATCAGGATGAAGGGCATAAGGGGCGACGTGACCGTCAGAAATCCCTTCTACAGACACGGCGTCGTCGTCAAGAAGGGAACGGTCTCGCGCTTCAAAATGCCCGCTACGACCTCCAGGATAAGGGATATCGGGGGCGATCTGAGGATGACGCTCATGGACGTGGACCTTTCCGTACGAAACGTCCGCGGCGAGGTGGAGGTCGAAAACCCGTTCGGATCGACCGAGATGACGATACCCCGGGATCCGCCGAAGAGGTGCGAGATCAGATCCGTCTCCGGCCCCATCTCCATCCGAATCTCGAAGGAGGCCGACGAGAGGATCTCCGTCGGGATGTGGTCCGAATGCGGAGCCATCCATTTGGGCGAATGGGGGAAATCGGTATATAGACACAACGACGCCTTCGTCATGTATGTCGGCTCAGCCCTCTGGGAGGAGGCCGAGGGGGCCGATCTGAAGGCCAGGACGGTCTCGGGGGAGATAAGGATATGTCATTTGTAGTCATTTGTGGTCATTGATAGTCATTGATCGTCGTTAGGGAGGTTTGAGAGATATGGGTAAGAAGGTGCTTTTCTTCACGAGAGGTGATGGGACCGATCACGCCAGGAGGGATCTGGCCGTAGCCAAGAGGATCGAGCAGGAGGGAGAGGACGTGGAGGTGATATTCGGGTCGTGGGGCGAGGGATGGAGGTGCATCCGCGGCGCCGGATGGAGATGCGAGAAGATCGGAAGGAAATCAGGCGACGATCACGAAAGGCTGGTCTACATCGGCAAAACCATCGGAGAGCAGAAACCCGACCTGATCGTCACGGACGAGGAGCTTCTGGCCCTTCCCATGGCGAAGGTCTTCGATATCCCCTCCGTCCTCATAACCAACTGGTTTCCGCCTAACGAGAGACACCCCCTCATGGGCTACTTCGTCGATCCGGACCTCATCCTCGTCCCGCTCCCGAAGGACATATACGCCAAGCCGGTGGACCTCCTGACTCCGGTCAAATGCGTCGGCCCGATCGCGTTTCTGAACGAGACGGCGTCCAGGGTGAGGGGAAAGATCAGGCAGAAGCTGGGCCTCGCCATGGACGAAAAGCTCATCCTCGTCGAGCCCCGTGGCGTGGAGCTGGAGGACGAGGGTTTCCTCAAATGCTGCGTCGAGGCATTCGGGAACCTCGGGCTGCCGGTGAGGATGATCATGGTGGTCGGCAAGCTGAAGGCCGAGATCGAAAGCGTCACCTGGTCGGACGCCAGGATACAACTGAGGGATCACCTCCTCCAGCCCGAACCGTACATGATGGCCAGCGACCTTGTCATCCACAGGGGAGGCTTCTTCACCATATGGAAGCTGATAGAGATGGGCGTGCCGGCCATATACGTGCCCAGGATGGAGGAGGAGTTCCGACCTCAGATCATCCAGATGGCCAAAAACCTCGAAAAGAGGGACGTGATGATCCTCATGAAGGAGGAGGATCTGTCCGGGGACACGCTGGCGACCGCTATGAGGGAGATACTACGGAGCTATGAGAGGTGGAGGAGGATGTCCAGGGCGGCGGCCGAGCTCACGTTCGTGGACGGGGCCACCGGCGCCGCCCTGGAGATACTGAAAAAACTCCAGGAGGGAAAGGAGGTGAACGGGAATGATCGAGTCGATGAACGAGGAGCTGTGGACGGACCTCAGCACTGAGGAGCTCGAAGCAGGCATCTTCATCGAGCCCCTCTGTGTAGTCGAGTGCGACTGCTACGGCATCACCTTCATCTGTAACCTGGATTGCGTGGCTGAGGGCAACAACATGAACTGAGGGGGCGAGAGAGGGGGTGAGGGGCGAGTGAGCCCTTTGCCCCCCAAAGATTAAAGTCATTTATAGTCATTAGGTCATTTGGCTTCGCCGTCATTAATGACAACAAATGACTATAAATGACCACAAATGACTACAAATGGAGTTGTAGGGATGAAGCTGGAGGAGTTACAGGTATATCAGATGACGATGGATATCGCTGAGAGGATATGGAGGATCGTCATTCGGTGGAATCATTTCGCGAGGGATACGATCGGGAAGCAACTGATGAGAGCTGTGGATTCCGTCGGGGCAAATTTAAGCGAAGGGTTCGGGAGATTCCACTACAGCGAGAACAAGCAGTTCTGCTATTACGCACGCGGCTCTCTTTACGAGACGAGAACCTGGCTGATAAAGGCGTACAACCGCGGCCTGATAGACGAGGAGGTGTTTCAATCGCTGCACTCCGAGATCGAAAGGATCGGCGTAAAACTGAATAACTACATCAAATCAATCGGCAGAAAACAACAAATGACTATAAATGACGATCAATGACTACAAATGACCATAAATGACCCTCCCTAGGAGGTGTAAAAAATGAGGCTCAGCAGATATACCGTCATGATAAAATTGAGCGATGAGGAGTATATGCTCTTCCACGGGGTGAGCGGGGCCGTGGATATAGTGGACGAGAGGATAGCCGATAGGATCCTCAGGGTGGCCACGGGCGAACCCCCGGAGAAGGCCTTCGACGAGGAGAGGATAGAGGTGCTCCTCAGGCGGGGATATCTCACCGAAAAGAGCCACGAGGAGGAGAGGAAGAGGGCTCGTGAGATGATCCTCGCCATGCATAAGGGACATCTCAAGAAATCCCCCGGATTCCTCATCGTCCCCTCCTACAGGTGTAACCTCAGATGCCCATACTGCTATGAGGGAAGGAGATATCTCTGGAGGCAGGACAGGATCATGGACAGGGAGACAGCGGATATGGCCTTCGAGGCCATGTTGAAGCTCATGGAGGGCAGGGAATACCCTCGGAATCACATATTGTTCTACGGCGGCGAACCCTTCCTCGAGGAACATATGGAGATCGTGGCCTACATCATCGAAAAGGGCGTAAAGCTCGGCTTCACCTTCGGCGCCGTGACAAACGGCACCAACGTGGAGAAATTCCTGCCCCTCTTCGGCGGCCCCGGAAGGTTCGTCTTCTTCCAGATAACCCTGGACGGCCCCCCAGAGGTGCACGATAAAAGGCGAAGGTATGCCGACGGAAAGGGCTCATTCGACCGCATCGCACGTAACATCACCCTCCTGCTTCAGGACGGATACAGGGTCTCGCTGAGGATGAACGTGGATCAGTCGAACATAAGGCAGGCGGGACGGATGATGGATCTGGTGGAGAGGATGGGATGGCGTAAATACTCCACCTTCAACGCCTATTTCGCCCCCGTGCACAGGGAGGGAGGCAGGCCGTGCATCGAGGAGCCCTTCTTCTCGTATCAACTGATAAAGGCCCTCGGCGACAAATACGCCTACATGGGCGAGACGAGAGGAGGGGTTTTCAGGACGTTCGATCGCGTCTTCAGGGTGGGCAGAAGGGTCGAATTCAAAACGGCCATCTGCGGCGCAACCGGGACGCAATACATCTTCGATCCCTACGGCGACATCTATACCTGCTGGGACGCCGTCGGGATTCAGGAGGAGAAGGTCGGGAGATTCGTCCCGAAACTCCAGCTCAACGAGATGCATGATAGGTGGATGTGGAGGACGGTCGCCATGATAGATAGGTGCATGGACTGTCCCTACCTCTTCGTCTGCATGGGGGGATGCCCCCACTACGCCTTCGAACGGACGGGAAAACTCGAAAGCCCCTTCTGCAATAACTTCCCCGCCTTCTTCGAACACCAGGTCAGAATGGCCTACAGGCTCTATAAGATATCAAAGAGCCGGAAGATCGGATCGGCCGAACGCGGCCTCGCCATCCCCAAAATACCGCCACATCTTCCCTCAGAACATAGACGGGAGAAGGTGACGGAAGAGGAGGAGAGGGGAAACGTTATAGCCATCAATATGCTGAGAAGGACAAAGAGGATGCATCTCATCGAGGTGCCGGCATGATCTTCGGAACGATTACAGGTGCCCCTCCCGAACCGCTGGCCGGGACGACTAGGGGGATATACGGGGCGAACGTGGCGATGTTCACCTTCCTCAAATCCCTCCTCCGATTCGGCTCCTTCGACGAATACCACATCTTCATCTCGGCACACGATCCCGAGAAAGCTATAGAGAGCTGGAATAAGCTCCTGAAACCCTTCGACGAGGGGGGAAGGCTCAGGCTGAACGATCTGTTTCAACTGAGGAGGTTTATCAGGGAGAAGCGGTTCACGGTATTTCACGGCAAACACGATCTCGGCGATCTGGCATACCTCAGGGCGCAGCTCTCGCCCGACAGACCCTTCCCCGTAACCGGAAGGATCGACTCCATAAGCTATCAGTTCCTCCTGCCCGATCTGCTGCTGATGATGCTCAGGGGTAACCTATACCCCTTCGATGCCGTGATCTGCACCAGCAGTCAGGCCATGAAGGCATACGAGATGCTGCTGAGACAGGCGGCAGGGGATTTTGAGGAGAGATACGGCGTAAAACTCTCATTTCACCCCAAACTCGTCCATATCCCGCTAGGCGTGGATGCGGATCAGTTCACCCCGCGCGATAGGGCGGAGGCGCGGGCGCTGCTATCATTGCCTCAAAAAGGACTTATAATCCTATGCTTCGGAAGGCTTTCGGCACATGAGAAGATGGATCTGCTGCCCGTGTTGAGGGCGTTTAAGAGATTGACCGAGGATCATCCCCAGCAGATGAGGGATGCGCTGCTGCTTTTGGCGGGGGATGACGCAAGATATGGATACGGGGAGAAGGTGGAGGGCTTCGCCAGGGAGATGGGGATATCCGAGCGGGTCAAAGTTATGCGAAATCCATCCTTCGCCGAAACACCCCTCATCTACTCAGCCTCCGATATCTTCATATCCTTCCCCGACAACTTCCAGGAGAGCTTCGGGATAACGGT
>CAZHVH010000064.1:0-12060 GCA_964535855.1 uncultured bacterium | reverse complement strand
GAAGTTCGAGTAGACCTTCTGGACGTCATCGTTATCCTCAAGGGCGTCGAGCAATCTGATGAGCCGTTCGGCCTCCTTACCCTGCACCTGGACGGTGGTTTTCGGCACCATCGTCAGCTCGGCCCTGCTTATCTTGAACTCTGCTTCCTCGATCGCCTTTCGAACCTGCTCGAAATCCTCCGGGTTTGTGTAGACCTCAAAGGTCGTGTCCTCATCGAGGACATCCTCAGCCCCCGCATCGACGGCGATCATGAACAACTCCTCCTCATCCGTCCCCTCCTTGTCCACAACTATCAATCCCTTTCGGTCGAAGATCCACGAGACACAACCCTTTTCGCCGAGGCTCCCGCCGTTTCGGGAAAGGATATGACGGATATCGGCCGTCGTCCGGTTTCGGTTATCCGTGACCGCCTCGATCAATAACGCAACGCCTCCCGGACCGTATCCCTCATAGGAGACCTCCTCAAGAGATGCGCCGCCCTCCAATTCGCCCGTTCCGCGCTTTATGGCCCTCTCTATGTTATCCCAGGGCATGTTGTTGGCCCTGGCGTTAGCGATGGCCGTTCTAAGCCTGGGATTGGCCTCGGGATCCCCGCCGCCTTGACGCGCTGCAACGGTTATCTCCCTTATCAGCTTCGTGAAGAGCTTACCTCTCTTGGCGTCCATCGCCGCCTTTTTATGCTTTATCTGAGCCCATTTCGAATGGCCAGCCATATGATGTCAACCTCCGTTCCTTCCGGCGATTATCGAAGTTTAACGGGTGTCGTCTGATATAAGATTTTAACACAACCCCCATTAACTTTCAACCGCTCCGCAGGTTTCACTTCAATATCTTGGGCGTGATGAAGACCATCAGATCCGTTTTACGCTTCACGCCTTCCCTGGAGCCGAAGATCCATCCGAGTAGAGGGAGGTTGCCGACGATGGGGAGGTGAGAGCTGCTCTCGCTCCTCTCCTCCTTCATCAGCCCGCCTATCACTAAGGTCTCACCATCCTTCACGGCAACCCTCGTATGGGCCACGCGGGACGAGATCACAGGTGGCGCCGCCTCGGTGACGGTCCCTTTGATCGAATCTATGCGTGGGTTAACCTCAAGGATGATGTAACCATCATCGCTTATATGAGGGATAACGGTTAAGTTTATCCCAACGTCCAGATATTCATAGCTCGTCGTCGTAAACCTCTCGGAGGCATATACGGTGGTTATAGGGATCCTATCCGAGACGATGATCTGCGCCAGCTCATTGTTCAAGGTGGTCGTCCTGGGGGTGGCCAGTATCCTGGCTTTACCCTCGGTCTCAAGCACCTGTATCGTTCCCATGATCTGATCCAGCAGCTTCGTCGATATCATCCCCAACTGGACGCCCGATGAAAGGGACACCCTGGAGGGGGAGAACTTGACCAACGATTTGCTCTCTGGATGATATGCCTGCCATTGTATTCCCAGCTCACCGGTTTTATCGACCGATATCTCCACGATCCTCGCCTCTATCAGGACCTGCTGGGGTTTAACGTCAAGCTTGCGAATGACCTCCTTTATCCTATCGATGACCTGGGGTGTATCGGTCACGATTAGCGTGTCAGACCACTTCACCTGTTTGCCGGTTTCGCCCTTCGTCCCAGTCCCCGATCTCACCTCAGTTCTGACATATCTTATCCCTCCCTGGCTTTCCCTCTCAAGCGGTGCTATCATGGAGCGTTGGGGATAAAAGGCCTGGGCTCTGCCCTCCGACGAGAGCATGTCCTTGATGCTCTCAAGCAGCGAGGCAGCATCGACATACCTCAGCCTAAAGACCTCCGTCCTCAGCCTTTCCGCCTCCGGTTTCTCCGGAGTGGGAGCCATGCTATCTATACGCCTTATCAGATCCTCGACTATGCTCACCACCCCCGGCGCATCCAGTACTGCTATGGAATTGGTGGTCTCATCGGCTACAGCCTTACCGGACTTCGATAGGAACCCGGATATAACCTGGGCTGTTCCCTTGGCCGAAGCGTTGGAAAGCTTGAAAAGTCTCAGCACCTTGTTCTCCGGGGCGACGTCCAACCTTTCGATAATCCCCTTCAGCCTTTCGATCTCATCCGGGGAACCCGATAGGAGAATGGAATTGGTGTTCGGGTCGGCCTGTACCTGATCAGGGGAGCTCGCTAGGGGTGATAAGATCGTTTTGAGTGCTGAGGCATCGGCGTGTTTCAACCTGACCAGTTCGGGCTTGGTCATCTTGGTCGGTCTGATATATCCATCGACCTTCTCGAAGAAGTATCCCGCACTTGTAAGAACCTCCTCTATCGCTTCGATAGGCGTGACGTCCCTGAGTATGACGCTGACCTTCCCCTGAACCGACTCGTCCATTATGACGTTTATCCCAGCCTGCTTGGCGAGGGCCCTCAGCAGATCTCTCAGATCGACATCCCGAACGTCCATCGATATGAGATTTTCCGGCTTCACTTGAGGTGGCTTCGCCTTGGGGGGCTGTACCTTCATATGTGCGGCCGATGGCTTGGCAGGCCCGACGGACGGAGCAGGTCTAACCGGTTTTGCTTCGCCGACGGCCGGGAAGAGATCCAGCTTAACATATTCGCCCTTTTTCTCCACGCGATAACCGATCGGACGAAGAAGGCTTAAAGAGAGCCTTACAGTCGATGGCCCATATCCGCTCATCTGAACGGAGTTAATCAGATCTGAACCGGATATCGGCAATTTTAAATCCGGTCCAGTTACCCCTTTCAAGTTGAAGTCGATCTTTTCCGCCGACTGAATCGCCTTCACTTGAACCGATTGGGCCTGTTTCACATGGATGAAGATCGTGACTCCACCGGGGTTTATAGAATACTCCAAGTTTCTTATAGCTTGAGTCGCCTGAGCCGATATGGAGAGAATGAGGATCATCAATGAGATAACGGCTATCCTTTTCATTTTTCTTTCACCTGCTGAATTGGGATCTCCTGCATTTTCAAGCTGATCTTTTTACTCCTATAGCTCAGAGTGACCTTATCCCCCTCTACGCTCGCCATCCGTATGTCACCGAGTGATTCCCCTTCGGCCAGGATCACCGTCGATCCATCGACGTCGAGGATGGCCATTTTGGGGGTGCCGAGGAGGATACCTTTCAGCTCGATCTTCGGCGGCGAAATCTCCTTCACCTTCTTAGAACTTGTGGAGGGGGATCGAGATCCACCGCCGCTTGTCCGTCTCGTCGAACGAGTCGTTGTGGCAGGCGTTGAAGCTCGAACGATCTCTTTGGATTCCGGAGGAGGCGTCAGGGGGATCCAGTTCTTCGGAACCTCGGACAACGGTTCAAACGGATTATCCCTGCCCAGGAGTGCCCTGGAGATCCCCTCAACTTTCAACAATCTCTTCGACCTAGAGCTCTCATCTAAGGTGGCTTTCTGATCCTCGATCGAATTCAGCCTCTTTTGGACGGCGGATATCACATTCGTCCCCAACCTTTCTTGAATCTTCTTGACGGCCTTCTCCGGAGGTAATACCCATCTGATGAGAATGGCGAACACCAGGATAAGGACGGAAAAGGCTATCAGGGTGATCATCCTCAGATTCAATCTCATCCTTTCCCCTCTACCTCCTGCTTAATCCAATACAGCGATACGATCATGGTCAGCTCAATCTGTTTTTTCGAACCGGATGGACGGGCGATGTTCATCTGATCTATTATGATCGCCTTTGGGTCGGATTCGATCTGCGAAATCAAATTCAGCAGCTTATCATATCTCCCTCTCACGGTGATCTGAAGCCTCTGTCTTCCCAGATCCTTCGGTGTTTCCTCCTTTTTTATCCCTCTCCTGCCCGGCTCAATTCTCTGATAGGGCTGTATTCCGACCAAATACACCCCAGCGCTCCTAGCGAGGCTGGAGAAGGTCTTGACGAAATTTTCCAGCTCCGCTGCCGTGAAAAACCGGCTCTTAACCGATAGATATTCATCACGAACGCTGAGGTACTCCTTCTCGACTTGTGGGAGCAGATTCGCCTTTTCCCTCTTGGCCTCGTAAAGTTTGATCTGGGAACTTAAGCCGATCTTGGCGCTTTTCAGGGTGATCAACTTTGGCTTGAGGATAAGGAGATATATGAACAGCATCTCTATGGAGAGGAGGGCGATCATTATGAGTCTTCTCTCGTTTCTGGTCGTGCTTAGCCTCATCCCCGTCTCCTTTTCAACTCCATGTGGAAATTAACGAGGGATGATTCCCTCTGCACCGATATGTTCACCTGCCCCTCGGCTGAAAGCAGTCTCAGCATATCGGCGAATAGGAAGACGGAATCCTCCGAGAAGGAGTATCCATCTAGGGATATCCCGCCATCCTCATCGTAGCTAACCCTCTCGAGCCATGAGTCTTTAGGTATGACCGAACGTATATAGTCAAGCAGCTCATGTTGGCTCGATATCTTTAAGTTCTCCAGCATATCCCTATATCGGACGGTTCTGTCGCGAAGTTCATTCGTTTTCCTCTGTAATTCGATCACCTTCTTGAGCGACTGTTCGTCGAGCTGGGACATTTTCTGCTGCAAGATGGCCTTCTCCTTGAGGGTGGAGTTTACCTTCATATCCAGAGCACCGCCGATCCCCAGGCCTAGGATCAATATGCCTGCCATAAGAACGCCAGCTTCCATGAGCTGCCTTTTAAGATGCGCCCTCGTCAGGACCGAACGGGGCATAAGGTTAAGTTCAGCGACATCAGGGCCAAGGCCAACCTCTCTCAAAGCCGATCCTATGGCGACGGAGCATGAGAGCACGTTGTTCTCGGCTATCTCGGTGGGGCACTCCACCTCATCTATGTTGGCGAACGGATTCACCCCCGCTATCTGTTCCTCGGTTTTGTCCTCCAGATCCTTCAACACCCTCTCATAATCCGGTGAATCCATCGCCAGGAAGAGATTCGAGATCTCCTCGTCGGGGTAATCGTTTCTATAGAAATTACAGCATAAGGTGAGCTCATAGGCCAGTTCATCCACCCCTTTGGATATATCCTGAGAGCCCACCTCGATCGTATGAGCGAAGCTGGGGAAGCCATGGTAGAAGGCTATAGCCGTTGTGATTTCCGAGTCGACTACTACGACGATGTTAAAGGGGGAATCGGGTTTTAACAGATCGGAGGACGCAAACGATCTGGCCATCGCCAAGGGCAAAACGTCGACGAATCCCGCCCTTAATCCCGCTTCTCTCAGAAGGGAGAGGTATTGAAGCACGTTTTCAGCCGTGGTTGCCGCAAACAAAACGTCAAAGGTGTTAAAGGCCCCCTCCGCGCTTTCAGGGATAACCTTCCAGTCGAGAACCGGTTCCGCGCCTGATATGACGGCATATCCCTCCACCTCGGTCCTCAGAGCTTCATATACCTCGTTCTCTGACATTCTGGGCAGTGTCATGGATCTTATGATCAGGTTTACCGCCGGCATAGCTAGTCCCACCCTTTTGCCCTCGATCTTCTCTCCCTCCCATATCTCCTTCAGGCTTATAGCGATCGATTCGGCATCCGTTATGATCCCACGGTCTATGGAGTCAGGGGGTGTTTCAGCGATGGCGAGCTTCTGAAGGACTGCCCTACCGGATCTGTTCTCAACTTGGGCCACCGATATGGATTTTGCTCCTATGTAAAGGCCCACCCCTTTGCCGGGCATCATTCAACCCTCAGCGTAACCTTAACGGTTTTGCTCGTCTCACCTATTTTGCCGACTGAGGTCACCTCTATAAGCGAACTATCGGGATGTGAGATGGTAACGGTGAAGCTCCCTCCGGAGCCAGGGGGGAACTCCACGTTCTCAAACCCATCGCTCCAGTTGATGTCATCCTTGAGTTCCCTTATGGCTGTCTCAGCTCCCGCCTCGGCGATGTAATACGCCTTTAACTCTTCCTGGAGGTTCCTGGCCACCTTCAGGTCGGTGGTCGTCAAATCGAGCATCGAGACCACCATGGCGGAAACGATCACCGCCACAAAGAGGGCAAGTACCAAGGCGACCCCCTCTTCACTCCTCATCCCACGACAGAATATGAAGTTTTGCCTCCCCTGCTCCGGGGATCTGATACTCTCCATTGAATTTCACCGCGCTCGATCCTGATGTCTTTACCTCTTCATCGCCTATCAGAGCGCCTTTCACGAGGACGCTACCTTTCAGCTCGACCTTTTTCCCCCATACGATCCCCTCGTAGATCCCTGATCCGGAGATATTGATCTTCTTGGCTGCGACCAGAAGGTAGCCCTCCTCTGTGGCCGTCTCCAGGGCGACGGTTCCTGAGGTCTTTATCTCTCCGGTTGAGATCACCGTAGCCATTCCGTACACGTTACCCGATATATCCACATCCGTCTCGACGAAGTATATCCCGTTACACTCCTTACTCCCCTTTTTGCCTTTTGATTTCAACTCCCACTTTTTCTTCTTTCCTCCTTTGAATTTCCATGGTCCGAGCTCCCCCTCTCCCACCAGATTTCCTTCGTCATCGTAGACCTTCCCATCCGAACTGAGCACGTATTGAGCTTGATCCTGGAGGGCCCAGGGATCGAGAACGGGGATATCGATCTCCCCTGCGTAGCTCTGCACCGTACCATCCACAATGGGATGGCCGACCAGCGTACACACCCCGGCGCTTATCACGTCTCCAGCCACATATACGTTGTTCTTCAACGTGATATCACAATTGGCCCTGACGCTTCCGTTCGACCCGAGCACCGCTGAGTTGCTCTTCAGCTCGACCTTTTTGGTACCCGCTGTGATAGCATATGTGGGGAAAGGCGATGGGGAATCGGAATCTATCTCCTCACCCGTCGGCCTATAGACATTCGAGGAGAACTCGTTGCCCCCCACCGAAAAGGAGATCTTAACCGATCGGACAAGCGATGGTTGATCCGTCGGCTCTCCAGATTGATCATAATACTCCATCTGAATCCAATCCAACGGTCCCGTCAGTTTAGACCATTCCGATCCGTTCAGGGAATATCCCAGATAAGGCTCCCCATCGGAATAGAAGAGACCGTAGTCTATGGAGTCGCCGTTTTCATCTATCAGCGATATGCTCTCTGAGGATATATCGGTTATCTCCTCCGCATTTCTTATGTCCTTCATCATCTTTTGGAGCGTTATCCTGGAATCCTGGATTATCTCCATGGATTCGCCGGTCGAACTCCATATCCGAAATCCTACGCCTAGGTTCGGCACTATCACGGCAACGATTATGCCCAACAGAGTTGCCACAAGCAGGATCTCAAACAGCGTGAAGCCTGATTCTCTCTTCATTTTTCATCACCTCAATCGCGTCTGGACAACCTAGTATCAAGCCTTGTGAATATCTCATCGTCATCCCTCTTCCCATCTCCATCCTCATCGAACCACACGGTCGTCGAGATCGTTTTCATCTCCGGATCTTCGTCATCCCAAACCGAGTATCGATATGAGTCGTCAGGAGGAGGGAACGTCCCCGAATCGGTATAGTTGACATCGAAGCTATTGATGGCCGAGAGCTTAACCTCTTCGATCTTTTTCTTAGCTAATAGGGCGGTCTTGGTTATCCTCTCCGAGATAACCTTCGCCTCCAGCAGGGTGATCATCGCCCTGGATATGGGTATAATGGCGACACCGATTATGATGGTGCTGATCAGGACCTCTATGAGTGTGAAACCGCTCTTACCCTTCATTCCTCCCTCACCTCTATCCTGCCGATAATAGGATCGACGTCCACGACGTAATGGTATTCACCTTTGACCACATGGATTTCACCGCCGGAGACCGCCCCACCGAGAGACTGGAAGATGAACTGCGAGTCGCCCGTGATGTTGACATCCTCCGGCAGGTCTCCCTCTTCGACCTTAACCCATCCCCCCTCGAACTCCTTCCATATCTCAAACTTAGCGAAAGGCCCCTCTGAAGGCACGAAGTCTATCTTATGATCCTTGGAGGTGTTTATAGCCAACGAGCGGGTATAGATGAGATATGAAGCTATCTTCCTCGCAGCGGAATAGCTTTTCACCTTCCACAGCACATCTGAGCTGAATCTCGGTATAAGCACTGCCATTAGGACGGCGGTTATCATCATAACCGCCATCAGTTCTATGAGTGTAAACCCTTTCATCTCGATATCTTCCCCATTATGTCGAACATCGGAAGATAGATGGCCATAACGATAAATCCGATAATGGCCGTCAATATCAGCGTCAGGGCCGGCACAAGGGTGTTTACCATCCTTTTGACGGTCACATCCACCTCTCGCTCCAGGAAATCGGAGCTTTTATCCAGCATCTCACCCAGCTCGCCCATCTCTTCGCCGGCGGAGATCATCTGTATGGTGACCGGCGAGAAGATGCGGCTTTCGACCAGAACGGGGGTTATCCCGCCACCTCTTGTGACGTTCCTTTTAAGCCTTGCGATCAGCTCAGCTATGATCGAATTTTGGAAGACCTGATCTATAACGTCGAGACAGTCGCTTATAGGTATCCCGCTATTTATAAGGGCTGCGAAGATCCTGAGAAACCTCGATGTGATCGTCTTGCGGCTGAGCTCGCCGAAAAAGGGTATCCTCAACATATTTCTATCCAGCCACCTTCTACCCCTCTCCGTTTTAAGGAGGCGCCTGATCAGGTAAGCCGATCCGGCCCCAAAGGCGAGCAGGCCCCACCAGTATCTGCCGACCGTTTTACTTAAGCCCACCAGGATGATGGTGGGCAAGGGCAACGAAGCTCCGATCTTCACGTAAACGGTTGAAAATCGTGGGATGACGAACAACGTCAAAAATGCGACGGCGATAAAAGCTATGATGGTGACGGCGGCCGGATATGCCAGAGCCGATCGAACCTTACGTCTGAGCTCCGCCTCGGCCTCTAAGTATTTGGCGAGTTTCGATAGCATCTCCTTAAGCACCCCTCCTGCCTCCCCTGCCCTGACGATGCTGACATAGAAGGGGGAAAAGACATCGGGATGCTCGCCGAGTGCATCGGCAAACGTCAGCCCTCGTTTCAGATCATTTTGAACCTCACGCAGCGTCCTTTTGAGCTTTGGTGTTTCAACCTGACGCGTGAGCGTATCGAGCGATCTGACGAGCGGTATACCGGAATCGAGCATCGCTGCCAGCTCTTCAGTGAACAGCGCAAGCTCTGAGACCTTAACCCTTCCCTCAGATCGCCAGAGTGAAAGCCTACCCATCCTTGAGATGCCCGTCACGAGCAGTCCCATTCTCCTAAGCTTAGCCCTTGCCTCTGACTCGTTTTCAGCCGTCAGCGTCCCGCTTATCCTTTTCCCCGATCTGTCGATCGCATTATATGAGAAGGTCTGCATTCTCACACCTCGGTGTAGATCACCCTGTTTATCTCCTCAAGCGTGGTTATACCTCTCAGAACCTTGATCACGGCATCTTGTCGGAGGGTGATCATCCCCGCCTCTACCGCTGCCCTTCTGATCTCGTCCGTGGGGGCCTTCTCGACGATCAGCTTCCGTATCTCGTCATCCACCACCATTACCTCGAATATCCCCGTTCGGCCCTTATATCCCGTGTGGAAGCAGAACTTACACCCTCGACCCCGATACAGCTCTATCTCCCCGACTTCCCCCGGCTCCACGCCGAGCTGGAGAAGCTCATCCTTCGACGGTTTATAGCTCTCCCTGCATTCAGAGCATATAACCCTCACCAATCTCTGTGAGATGACACCCGTAACGGAGGCGGCGATCAGGAAAGGTTGTACTCCCATATCCGTCAGCCTCACCACGGCGCTGGGAGCATCGTTTGTGTGGACGGTGCTTAAGACCCTATGTCCTGTCAAAGCGGCTTGAATGGCGATATCGGCCGTCTCAGGATCTCTGATCTCACCGACCATGATCACGTCGGGGTCCTGACGGAGGATCGTCCGCAGCACGGTGGCAAACCCCAATCCTATATGTGGGTTGACCTGGATCTGATTGATTCCATCGAGCCTGTATTCAACGGGGTCCTCGATGGTGATTATGTTCATCGCCTCTTTGTCAAACCGGCGTAGGATTGAGTATAGGGTTGTGGTCTTTCCGCTACCAGTTGGGCCCGTGACGAGTATCATACCGTGGGGTCTGTTGATGAGCTCTTTGACGGTCTTTTCGTCCTTCTCCGATAGACCTATCTCCTCAAGTTCGATTTTGAGCGACTCTTTATCGAGGATTCGCATGACCACCTTTTCGCCGTTTATCGTCAGTATGGTCGAGACACGAATATCCAGTTGTCTGCCATCCCTTTCTATTGAGATATGGCCGTCCTGTGGGTGACGCCTCTCGGCTATGTCCATATCGGCCATCACCTTGATGCGCGAGATGACAGCTGGCTCGACATACCTCGGAATTATGGTCACATCGTGAAGGACACCGTCTATCCGGTATCTGACGCGCATCTCAGGATATTGAGGATCGAAATGCACGTCGCTCGCCCCTGCGTTAATCGCCCCTGAGATGATAGAATCCACCAGCTCTATGACCGGATCCTCTCCGATCCGAATCAGCGATTCCAGATCTTCCTCCTCTTCCTCGCCCGGTTTCAGCTCGTGGAACCTCATATCTATGATCGCCTGCTTCGTCGCCTGTTCGATGCTGAAATAATGGTTGATCGCCCTGAGTATCTCCGTCCTAGTGGCTATAAGCGGCCTTATCCTCAATCCCGTCTGCAGCTTTATCTCTTCCACCGTCTTTAGACTTATCGGAGGGGACATAGCCACATATAGCCAGTTTTTCTCGATCTTAACGGGGATACAGGTGTATTTGCGAGCTATCTCCTCAGGAATGAGCCTCGCCACCTGAGGGTGTATGCTGACCTCTGAAAGGTCGACATAGGGAATGCCGAGCTGTTTTTCGAGGGCTTTGCCGAGCTGGGCTGAGGTGATATATCCCTGCTTAACTAAGATCTCGCCGAGCCTTTCTCCAGTGCGTCTTTGCTCCTCAAGCGCTTCCTGTAATTCCGCTTCGGTTATCAATCCCTCCTGTAGGAGGATATCCCCCAATCTGGGTCTGGTCTTCCCTGGCAAATTGATCCCCCCTTCGTTTCGTAATCAGCCAAATTTTATCTCAAAGTTAACCCGGTTGACAAGCCTGATGAAAAGATGAAAAGGCCATGCGCGGTAAATCCGCACATGGCCGGAAGGGTGAGGGAGATACCGAACACTCTCGAACAGCTTATTCGTGGTTATGAGGGACGACTCGGTGGGTGTTCGGGTCGAGCTCGTAGGCGTCGCCAAATGGACAAGTGGGCGGTCCGTCCGGGAAGTACTCGGTATCGTTAAGAAAAGCGCTGAAATCATCAGGCCATGTGCCGTTCTTCGTGTAATACAGTTCCAGTTGTGTATTGATATTGGCGATGTTCGCCTTACATGCCGAAATCTTAGCCTCCTTGGCGCTGGATGAGAAACGCGGTATGGCTATAGCGGCCAGCACCGCCAGGATCACTACCACAAGCAGAAGCTCGATCAACGTGAAACCCTTATGGCTTCTCCTGATGATCATGGCTTTTACCTCCTTGATCACTTTAGAATTAGGCTGCCGCTCTCTTCCTGGCAGCGAGATGTCTGTTTATTTTGTTGAAAAGGATCGTCGTGCTGAAGGGCTTAACGATATAATCATCAGCCCCCGCCCGATGAGCCCTTATGACGGAATCCGTGTCATCCCTAGCGGTCAGGAACAACACCGGTATATTGCTGGTCTCCGGATCGCGCTTCAGGTTGGCACATACCTCATACCCGTTCATGTTCGGAAGCATGATGTCCAGAAGTATCAAGTCTGGCTTCTCCTCCTTGGCTTTGGTCAACCCCTCAACGCCATCCCTGGCATCGACGACATCGAAGTTCTTCAGATTTAATAGGAACTTAACCGTCTCGATGACCTCAGGCTCATCGTCTATCAGAAGTATCTTTTTCCTTGCCATCTCCCTCACCTCTTATTATCGGGATTTTTTTCTCTAAATTCAAGTGCAAATATCGTGCAAAGTTTGGCACATTGAAAACCCTTGTAAAATAAGGGTTTTTCAACCATCCCCCTTGAGCCCTCTGAGACGAAATGTTCAACTTCGCAAACATCCAGCGCTTCTGAGGTCAAAAGCCCAGGTATGAAGCCGCTTT
>CAZHVH010000063.1:5235-12120 GCA_964535855.1 uncultured bacterium | reverse complement strand
CATCATGTCAACCACAAGAGGGTTGAGAGGCTGATAATGCTCGTCCGATCTCATCCAGGGTATACCGCTTGCTTATCAGTTTATCCAGATCTAGGAGACCGGCGCGATAGAACTCTACCAGCTTAGGCAGGTCAAGCTATTTCAAGAGCTTCTGAGAATCATAACCCGATTGCATTCGTATCGCGGGTGTGATATGATTCTCGCCTGAGGAAAAGTCGGCCGGGGTATTGACGATGCGGAAGGAGAAATGGTCGAATCGCAATTTCATCCTTGGCGTCGCCAACGGTGCTCTTTATCAATTCGGGCTGGCTTTTTTTAGCCCTCGGGTCATACTGCCCGTCTATATCGCCACTCTGGCCGGGATGGCCGGCTGGAGCGGAGCGGCTAACTCGCTTGCAGGGCTGATCGCCGTCATATTTCAGCTTGGATGGTTCCTACCTCAGCTCTTCGTGGCCGATATGGTGCAGAGGAGGACTTACAAGCTGCCGATTTACAAGCGAGCAGCGGTCCTCAGGGTGCTCTCGGCGATCTCACTGATCATCACGCTCGCTCTTTTCAAGGCGAAACATCCGAGGATGCTCATTGTGGTGACGATCTTAGCCCTAGGCCTCTACGGCGTGTTCGGCGGAATATCGGGGTCCGCTTTCATGGATATAGTGGGCAAGACCATCCCATCAAACAGACGCGGCAGGTTCTTCGGCATGAGGATGTTCCTGGGAAGCATCCTGGCGCTGATAGCCGGGCAGTTCGTGAGGTTCATCCAAGGGCAGGATCTCCCCTTTCCGGAGGATTATCTGGTTCTGTTCTCCGTGGGGACGATCGTCTTAAGCTCAGGACTGATATGCTTCAGCCTCGTCAGGGAGCCGCCGGGGGTGAGAAGCGAGAGCTCAGGGGGAATATGGAGACATCTCAGGCGCGCTCCCAGAATACTCAAGTCAGACCGCAATTACAGGAGGTTCATGCTCGTAAGGCTCGGCAACTCGGTGACGGGGATGTCCGTGCCGTTCTTCACGCTATACGCCATCAAGGTCCTGCAGGCACCTCCTGAGATGAAAGGGACGTTCATCTCGATTCTGGCCTTAAGCGGCATAATCTCAAATCCCATATGGAGCTATGTAGGCGATAGATTCGGGCGGAAACCGCTTTTGAGCTTCGGCGTCGGCATACTCTCGATGGGGCCGTTGCTGGCGATCATATCCAGATTCATCCCACCCGATCTAACCTGGGCGCCCCTATCTGCCCTGAAGGCGATCACAGCCTCGGACAACCCCGCTCATAATTTCTTCTGTCTGCCCTTCATACTGGTCGGGGTGGGCAATATGGGATACTATATCGCTAATCTGAGCTATCTTCTCGACATATCGCCTGAGGAGGAAAGACCAACGTATGTGGGATTGATGAACACAGCCACGGCGCCGATGATGCTGATACCGATGTTGGGGGGATATCTGATAGATATGACCTCTTTCGAGGCGGCGTTTGCCGTTTCGACGATCGCCGGATTGATCACCTTGATTCTGGCCTCCAAGCTTGAGAAACCATGCTCTTTGTAATATCATATTAGGCGAATATCAGGAGGTGATTTGATATGCGCCTTCGCTACGACCCCACCAGACGGGACTTTCTGAGAAAGACCGCTCTGGCGACCTTCGGGTTGAATCTCTCTCAGGCGAATCTCTTCAACCTGTTCAAGGGCAAAGCGGCCAAATCAAAGGTGATTATCGCACAGAACTCCTCCTCCATATCTGAGAAGTTAGAGGTCAGCTCCCGCGCCGTTGAATCGATGCTCGATGAGGCGATGGCGGCGCTGACGGGTAAGGAGCCGAAAGATGCCTGGGGAACGCTGTTCGATAAGGAAGATATGGTCGGAATCAAGGTGAACACGCTTGCGGGGAAAAGGCTTTCGACCCATCCTGAGCTCGCTTATGCCGTGGCGGAGAGACTCATCTCCGCCGGCGTTAAACCCCACAGGATAATCATCTGGGATAGGTTCGACGATGAGCTTCGGGAGGCGGGTTTCAAGGTCAACCGATCCGGAAGGGATGTCCGATGCTTCGGCACTGAATCGGATTATGAGGTCGATCTGACCATGTTCAGAGGCATAGCGAGCTGTTTCAGCACTATCCTCACGCGATGCACAGCGCTGATAAACCTGCCCGTCCTCAAGCATCACGAGATAGCCGGCGTGACCATCGCCTTGAAGAACTGGTTCGGCGCTATACATAATCCGAACAAATACCACGATAACGGGTGCGATCCCTTTATCGCCGATCTGAACGCTATCGGGAAGCTTAAGAAAAGGAAACGCCTTATCATCTGCGATGCGCTTCTGAGCCAATATGAGTTCGGTCCCGGATATAAGCCCCGTTATGCCTGGCGTCCGGGTGCTATCCTGGTCTCACGCGATCCGGTGGCGCTGGATAGGGTGGGGATGGATATGATCGATCGAAAGAGAAGGGAGACAGGATTGAAACCCCTGAGTTCCCATTCCGAATGGTGTAAGCACATCTTCACGGCCGCCGATAAGGAGCACAACCTGGGCGTGGCCGATATGAAGAGGATAGAGATCGTGAGGGTTTAAATGGATGAGGGTGATCTGCGTGATATAAAGATCGATCGCAAGCAGCTCGCGGAGATATGTCGTCGCTTTCGGATAAACCTTGTCGTCCTTTTCGGATCGAGGGCTAAAGGGTGGAGCATCGGATCTCTTCAGCCGCTATCTGGACGAAATCTGCCGGTATATCGAAAGAGGTGAGGAAGATGATGATCCGTAAGGCGGTGATCATAGCCGGGGGGATGGGCACGAGGCTCAGGCCCGTCACATATGAGATACCCAAACCTCTCATCCCGATACAGGGTAAAACGCTGACGGAGCACATCCTGGATATCCTCAGGGATGCGGGCGTGGAGGAGGTCTATCTCAGCGTGGGATACATGCATGAGAGGATCAGGGAATATCTCGGCGATGGGAGCCGATTCGGGATGAAAATCCGTTACATCATCGAGGATAAACCCCTGGGCACGGGCGGATGGATGAAGCTGATAGAGCCGCTCCATGAGCATTTCATAGCGCTCAACGGGGATAATCTCTTCGATCTGGACCTCAGGGAGATGTATCAATTCCATATATCAAGGGGGGCGGTGGCTACGATCGCTTTGACCAGGGTGGATGATCCTCGCGCCTACGGGGTCGTTACGATGGACGGCGACAGGATCACCGCATTTCTGGAGAAAACCCCTCACCCTCCAACCGACCTGATAAATTCGGGATACTACATCTTCAGCCCCTCCGTATTCCGATACCTCCCGTCCTCCGACGCCTTCATGCTCGAAAAGGAGCTCTTCCCCAGACTCGCGGAGGATGGAGTGCTCTACGGGTTTATACATGACGGGATTTGGTTTGATACGGGGACGTTTGAGAGGTGGGAGGCGGCTATCAGGGGATGGAAAGGGAAAAACAGGAGGTGAGAGATGGCTGAGGCGAAAAAGGGATTGATCCTGGGGCTGGACGCTATGGTTCCCAACATCACGGAGAGGTTCCTCGATGAAGGGGTCCTGCCGAACCTATCACGGATGGTCGAGAGAGGGTGCTTCACCCGCGTTCGGCCGGTGATTCCGGCTCAAACCCCCTCGAACTGGGATACCATAGCGACCGGAGCTACGCCGGGAACTCACGGTGTGGTCCAGTGGGGCTCACACATCCCGGGTGAACCGGTGTGGGAGTATCATCGTCAGGAAGCCTTCAACGCGGGTTTATGTCGCGCCGAGTATCTCTGGGAGGCGGCCGCGCGGTCGGGCATACGGAGCGTGGTTATGAACTACGCCGGATATCCGCCTACAACCAAGGCCGCCGTCTTCATCGAATGGCTTTTTCAGCCGTCCCGATCCTATTTCGACCTGGCCCCTCCGACCGTATACCACAACTGCCCTGAACTGAATACGACCGATCCGATCGAGCTTCTTCCGGCAAAGGGGTGGAGGAATTTGCCTTTATCCGGGCTCACCCCGTTTGATGCTGAGCTTCCCGTTGTGCCTTCAACCGAAGGTTCCGGGCCGACATACTACGCCCTTGTGTGGGGCAAGGATGGGAAATACGACAGGGTTTCGATATCGCCTTCCAGGGATTTCTCTGAAATTATAGCCACGCTTTCCGTCGGCGAGTGGAGCGGTTGGATACGGGCACGGTTCAAGACGGCGGATCAGGGAGAGGCGGAGGGTGCTTTCAGGTTCAAACTGGTGGAGCTTTCGCCCGATGGGGCGCGGATGAGGCTTTATCGGAGCGACGCCTATCCTACGGACGGTCGGTTCTGCTCCAATCCCGATCTGGGGAGAAGGCTTGTCTCCGAGCTGGGACCGTATATACACTCGGGCATGACGGTGGGTCTTCACTGTCGCGGCCAGTTGGACTGGGAGACGGCCGACGAGGTGATGGCCGAGGAAGCGGAATGGTGGGCCGAGGCCGCATATATGGCGATGAAATCGGCCGATGCCTCACTGCTGGTGTTACACTGGCATATATTGGACGAGATAGGCCATCGGTTCATCCCTCTGATCGATCCTACAGGGACGAATTACGATCCCAACAGGGCCGATGAATACTGGCGGATCGTGCGAAACTACTATCGTGCGACCGATCGGTTCGTAGGCGAGTTCCTCAAGCGGTTCGATGACGGCGAGACGCTCTTCGTGGTGGTCTCCGATCACGGCATGCCCGCCAATAAAAAGGCGGTTTCGCTCATAAACCTCTTTAAGGAACGGGGATGGGTGAGCTTGACCTCTGACGGCAAAGGGGTGGATTGGGCTCATAGTAAGCTCTTCTTCGCCCAGAATCACCTATGGATCAACCTGAAAGGCAGGGATGAAGGAGGGGTGGTTCCGCCTGAGGAGTATGAATCCCTCAGATCCCAGGTTTTGACGGCTATGAGGGATCTGAAGGATCCCGAAACGGGCGAGCACGTCTTCGCCTTTGTCCTGACGAGAGAGGATGCCCCTATGGTCGGGCTCTGGGGGGATTATATCGGCGATCTGGTTTTCTGTTATTCCGGCGGATACAGATGGTCGGGGCCGGAGGTTCTACGGATGGGCGAGGATCGGGTCGTCTTCCCCTGCGGAGGGGGAAACCATGGGCCGATGATCCCCACGTACGAGACGGATGCGACGTCGGTGATGGGAACGCTTATCATGTACGGGCCGGGAATTCGGCCAGGCGTCAAACCTCCAAAGCTCGAACAGGCCGGAATTTGCACCACGGATGTCGCCCCCACGGTGGCCCACTTAATGGGATTTGACGCCCCGGCCCAGACGGAGGGAAGAGTACTGAGGGAGTTCCTGATCAAGGGTTACAGCGGACGGCCGGATCGGGTCTTAAAACCCACCGCCAGACCCATAAAACGCCGTCCGACCGTCAAACCTAAGCCCATCACCTTACAGGGCGATGTGACGGATGAGGAGTGAAAGGAGACGAGCGATGAGATTGGGAGGACCCGTGTTTTCAAGCTATTCCGATCCGGAAGAATGGATAGCCGCCCTTCGACGAGCCGGATATAGGGCGGCGTATTGTCCCGTGGGGCCGGATGCCGATGGCTCGACGATTCGGGATTACTCCGAGGCAGCTCGGGAAGCCGATATAGTGATAGCTGAGGTCGGGGCATGGAGCAATCCGATGAGCCCTAACGAGGAGGAACGGCATAAGGCGCTGGAGAAATGCAAGAGGATGCTGGCGTTGGCCGATGAGATCGGCGCCCGATGCTGCGTCAACATAGCAGGCTCCCGTGGGGAGAAATGGGATGGCCATCATCCAGATAACCTCACCGACGAGACCTTCGATATGATCGTCGAGACAGTGCGTGGGATCATAGACGATGTTAAGCCCAAAAGGAGCTTCTATACCCTGGAGACGATGCCGTGGATGTATCCGGACTCAGCCGAGAGCTATCTCAGGCTGATCGAAGCGATAGATCGTAAGCGATTCGCCGTACATTTCGATCCGGTCAACCTGATCTGCAGCCCACAGCGGTATTACGGCAACGGTGAGCTGATAAAGGACTTCATAGAGAAACTCGGCCCTCATATCAAGAGCTGTCACGCCAAAGATATCGTGCTTTCTCAAAAGCTCACCACGCATCTTGACGAGACCCGACCCGGCTTGGGAGGATTGGATTATAGGGTCTTCCTGCAGAAACTTAACGAGCTCGATCCGGATATCCCCCTCATGCTTGAGCATCTACCCAACGAGGAGGAATATGCTAAGGCCGCCGGCTATATCCGCTCGATCGCTGAGGAGCTTGGGATCGGTCTTTAGGGGTGACTTGAATTATAAAGGGCTCTATGATACCATTTAACAGCTTTCAAAGGGATTGGGGTTGATGGGCTCATGAGGATACTCATTGTCGGGCCAGGAGCGATGGGTTCACTCTTTGCCGTTCTGCTTGCCGATGCAGGTAATGATGTGTTTGTGCTGGATTACAAACCGGATAGGGCTGCGAGGCTGAACGAGAACGGGTTCAGGGTCCACGGAGTAAGCGGTGAGAGGTTCAAAAGAATAAGGGTGTCGCTGAGGGCGGATGAGATACCGAGGGTGGATTACGCCTTCATATGGGTGAAATCCTACGATACCGCTTCGGCCGTTAGATCCATCGATTCTGCCCTTAGGGAAAGCGGATACGTCGTCACGCTTCAAAACGGATTAGGCAATGCCGATATAATAGCGGAGAGATTCGGAGCAGGAAGGGTCATAGCCGGGGTTACCTCCCATGGAGCCACCTGTCTGGCACCGGGGGATATCCTGCACGCCGGAACAGGCGAAACGGTCATCGGAACCTTATCGGGTCGGGTGAGCGAAGGCGTGACCGAGTGCGCTAGGATGCTGAACGACGCTGGGATTCA
>CAZHVH010000063.1:2860-5135 GCA_964535855.1 uncultured bacterium | reverse complement strand
CATACCCACCCCGGTCAATGAGACGCTTATGTATCTCGTTAAAGTTCGTGAGAAAGGAGCAAGGTAGATCGATGAACAGGCTTTTAAGTCAGGTCGATCCTGAGATGGCCCAGATATTGGATGGCGAGCTGGATAGGCAGATACACACGCTCGTGATGATCCCCTCCGAAAACTACGCCAGTAAGGCGGTCCTGCAGACCCAGGGTTGTATAATGACCAACAAGTACGCGGAGGGGTATCCGGGGAATCGGTACTATAACGGATGCAAGTTCGTCGACATGGCTGAGTCGCTCGCCATCGAACGGGCGAAGAGGCTTTTCGGGGCGGAACACGCCAACGTCCAGCCTCACACCGGTTCGCAGGCCAACATGGCTGTGTATTATGCCCTTTTAGATGAGGGCGATACCATTCTATCCATGCATATCAACCACGGCGGTCATCTCACTCACGGTAAGGCTCAGAATTTCTCAGGCAGATACTACAATTTCGTCTTCTACGGGGTTGACCGTGAGACGGAGATGATCGATCTCAACTACGTGGAGGATCTGGCTAAGAGGCATAGGCCGAGGCTGATACTTGTGGGCGCAAGCGCTTATCCGAGGATATTGGAGTTCGACAAGTGGCGCGAGATAGCGGATAGAGTTGGGGCGTATCTCATGGCCGATATCGCCCACATCGCCGGTCTGATCATCGGAGGGGTTCACCCTGACCCGGTTCCATACTGTGATATCGTCACCTCCACGACTCACAAAACCCTCAGGGGCCCGCGCGGCGCCCTCATACTCTGCCGTAAGGAGCTGGCGAAGAAGATCGATAGGGCCGTCTTCCCCGGCGTTCAGGCCGGTCCATTGATGCACGTTATAGCCGCAAAGGCCGTCTGTTTTAAGGAGGCGATGGAGCCGGGATTCAGGGAGTATCAGCGGCAGATCGTCAGAAATGCCAGGGCTTTGGCACACGCCCTTATGGAGAGAGGTTTCAGGTTGGTTTCAGGGGGCACCGATAACCACCTGATGCTGATCGATCTGACGAATAAGGGCATATCGGGCCGTGAGGCGGCTGATATGCTCGAGGAGGCGGGGATCATAGTCAACAAAAACCTCATTCCCTATGACCCGAAGCCTCCCACCGAGACGAGCGGCATCAGGCCTGGAACGCCCGCCCTCACAACAAGAGGGATGAAGGAACCGGAGATGGAGTTGATAGCCGATTTCTACGCCCAGGTGCTGGATAACCCCACCGATATAAGTGTTAGGGAGAAGGTCAGACAGCAGGTCAAAGAGCTGTGTGACAGGTTCCCGATATATCAGGATCTGGACCTGTGGGCCTGAGGAGGATGGATGGAGTATCGATCCGCCCTGGAGTTCCTCAACTCCTTCATCAACTATGAACGGCGGGTGGAACATCGGTACGACGAACGCAGGTTCAATCTCGATCGGATGCGTAGACTCCTCGATTCCATCGGCAGCCCACACCTTGCTCATAAGAAGGTCATCCACATCGCCGGAACTAAAGGTAAGGGATCAACAGCCTGTATGATCTCGACGATACTTGCCGAGGCAGGTTATAAGGTCGGGCTCTATACCTCGCCCCATCTCGTCACCCCGCGCGAGAGGTTCAGGATAAACGGCAAGATGATCTCCCAGGATGAACTCTCCCAACTGGTGGAGAGGGTTCAACCTGCGGCCGAGGAGATGAGACATAGCGATGAGATGGGTGACCTCACCTTCTTCGAGCTTTACACCGCACTCGGATTCCTCTGGTTTGCCTCAGAAGGGACGGATATCTGGGTGCTGGAGACGGGATTGGGAGGAAGGCTCGATGCCACCAACGTGATCGACTCCGACCTCGTCGTCATAACCCCGATCGGGCTGGATCACACCCAGATATTGGGGGATACCCTCGAAGCTATAGCGCGGGAGAAGGCGGGAATTATAAAGAGCGATGCCCCTGTGGTGTGCGCGCCACAGAAAGAGGAGGTCATAGGGATCATCTCCGAAAGATGTCGTCGCTTCAACTCGCCGTTCATCAGTGTGGACGAAGTCTCCCGATCGGAAAGGGAGGTCTCCTCCCCGGCCGGCGAGAGGTTCTCCGCCGAGGTGATGGGCTTGAGGTATGAAGATCTCTTTCTACCTCTCCTCGGGGAGCATCAGATCATCAACGCTCTGACGGCGATAACCGCCGTGGAGGTCATGCGCGGCGAGGGTTTTGGGATCTCACCGAAGGCCATTCGTTCGGGATTGGCCAGGGTGAAGTGGCCATGTAGAATACAGGTGGT
>CAZHVH010000063.1:0-2760 GCA_964535855.1 uncultured bacterium | reverse complement strand
TGGAGGGGATTTTAGATCACGTTCTTGCCGTCGGGGCGGTAAAGGAAGCCTTTTCAAAAGCTCTCTCCATGGCAGGGCCGGATGATCTGATCTGCGTCACCGGTTCCTTCTATCACGTGGGAGAGCTTTTGAAAGATATGATGTGTAAAAACATGACGTGAGGAAGGAGGTATAAAGTGGGTAAGGGTCTTCGCACAGCCCTCTGGGTGATTCTCATCATCGGGCTGATCTCGCTTGCGGGTGTTATATACCTAGCGGCTCAGAAGGGAGCGTCTGATCTGACGTGGCTGGCGCCGCTAGGCTCGCTCCTCGCCCTCCTGTTCGTGGTGTATCTGGTCTTTAGGATATTCCGCTATAGCGAGGGCACGGAGGAGATGCAAAGGATAGCTGCAGCTGTTCGTGAGGGAGCGAACGCTTATCTGAAACGGCAGTATACGGTCGTCTCGATCTATTTCGCCGTGATGTTCGTTATCCTGGCGCTTATGGCGTGGTGGGGCGATTACCTCGCGGCACCCGTTCCCTTCGCCTTTCTGACAGGAGGATTCTTTTCAGGTCTGTGCGGTTACCTGGGGATGAAGATCGCCACCAATTCCAGCGCCAGAACCGCCTTCGCGGCCCAACAGAGTCTTAACAGCGGACTGAGGGTGGCCTTTTCAAGCGGCGCTACGATGGGACTGATGGTCGTCGGATTCGGTCTGTTGGATTTGAGCATCTGGTTTTACCTGCTGAACAACTGGCTCTACAGCAATCTGCCCGAGGCCGAGAGAATCTGGACGGTCACAAGCACGATGTTGACCTTCGAGATGGGAGCGAGCTCCCAGGCGTTGTTCGCACGTGTGGGCGGCGGCATCTACACCAAAGGCGCCGATGTCGGAGCTGATCTTGTCGGCAAAGTCGAGGCCGGTATCCCCGAAGACGATCCGCGCAACCCCGCCACGATCGCCGATAACGTCGGGGATAACGTGGGGGATGTCGCCGGAATGGGAGCAGACCTGTATGAGTCCTATGTCGGATCGATAGTCGCCACGATGGCCCTTGGCGCGGGAGCGTTCGCCAAACATGGGCTTGCCCTACAAAGCGTTACCGTACCGCTCGTCATAGCCGCCGTGGGGGTTGTCGCCTCAATACTCGGCACCTTCCTGGTTCGATCCGGCGAGAGAGCCACACAATCGACGCTGCTGTGGGCGCTGCGCAGAGGGATCTGGTTCAGCGCGGCGGTCATAGCCATCGCCACCTTCTTCGTGGTCAGGGCTACTTTAGGATCGAATTACGACGGAGTCTACGGCGCCGTTCTGACCGGTCTAGCTGTTGGGTTGATCATCGGATACTTCACCGAGTTCTTCACCTCAGACGAATACCGGCCGACTAGGTCTATAGCTGAAGCCGCCGAGACGGGCCATGCCACGGTCATCATCCAGGGCATGGCGATGGGCATGCTCAGCACCGCCATACCTGTCGTGACGGTCGGTCTGGGGATCTTCTTCAGCTTCTGGCTGGCGCACGGATTTCAGGAACCTGTGATGGGCCTTTACGGGATAGGCATCGCCGCCTTGGGTATGCTCAGCACGTTGGGGATCACCCTCGCCTCCGACGCCTATGGACCTGTCGCCGATAACGCCGGCGGAAACGCTGAGATGGCAGGACTTCCTCCTGAGGTCCGAGAGAGAACGGATGCCCTGGATGCCCTTGGGAACACCACGGCTGCCACCGGAAAGGGATTCGCCATCGGCTCGGCCGCCCTGACCGCCTTGGCGTTGATCTCCGCCTACAAGGAGGAGGTCGTCAAATTCCTGGCAAACTCCGACCGTTTCAGGGCTTTCCTCCAGGAGATCGGCAAACTTCCGGCGAACTTCGACAAGCTCACTCAGCTGGCAAAGGTTGAGCTTCTTAACACGCTTCCTGAGAAGGCCGCCTTTCTCAAGAGCTACTTCAACATCACGCTTGAAAACCCCAAGGTGATCATAGGGCTCTTTATAGGAGGGATGTTGCCGTTCCTGTTCTGCTCGATGACGATGCAGGCTGTGGGAAGGGCTGCCGGGGCGATCATCCGTGAGGTCAGACGGCAGATCCGCGAACTGGGTATACTTGAGGGCAAAAACAAACCGGATTACGCCAGTTGCGTGAGGATAAGTACCGCCACAGCTCAGAAGGAGATGATACTTCCGGCACTGCTCGCTATCATCGCGCCGATCTTCATCGGTATACTTCTGGGTAGCGAAGGGTTGGTCGGTTTGCTGTCGGGTGCTCTGGTCAGCGGATTTGTGTTGGCCGTGATGATGGCCAACGCCGGCGGCGCCTGGGATAATGCCAAAAAGTTCATCGAGAAGGGAAACTTAGGCGGCAAGGGTTCTGAGGCCCATAAGGCCGCCGTCACTGGCGATACGGTCGGAGACCCGTTCAAGGATACATCAGGGCCGTCCCTCAACATTCTCATCAAGCTGATGTCCATGGTCTCCGTCGTCTTCGCCTCCTTTATCGTCAAAAACGCCCTGTTCTAAAGTTGTAGGGGCTAGGCATTCAAACGAAGAATGCCTAGCCCCTACTGGGTGTATAAGAAATCTGTCGGTGGATCAAACCGTAGACCTAACCCCCTGTCCCCCTTCCCCACAGGGGAAGGGGGAATCCCTCTCGAACGGAGAGAACGCTTCGACAAGGGATAGAGTAAACTCCCCTCTCCGTGTCGGAGAGGGGAAGGGGGAGAGGTCAGAAAAGATATGAAACTTATTTGTCCCTTGCTTACCGATAAATTTCTTATGCACC
>CAZHVH010000062.1:1858-12250 GCA_964535855.1 uncultured bacterium | reverse complement strand
TCTTCTGAGCCTCGCCTTTCAGACGCTTAGCCTCATCCAACATCTCCAGCCCTTTGCTGTAGATATCGTATGCCACCGATTCCTCGGTATCCCTCAGGAATCCCTCCGCCTGTGCCTTAACTCGCGGATCGACGTTTGGAACCTGCATAGCTTTCCTATACATCTCGATCGCCTTCTCGTAGAGCTGTATGCGCTTATCAACTTCGACATCGGGCTGAATGGCGTCGTTATAGTACTTGTTCCCGACGTTGATGTAAGCTTCGCCGGCATATTTGCTTGTCGGATATTTGGCGATCAGCTCTTCGTTGAGGGAGTAGACCTTGTCTGTGTACTGTTTCTTCATATCCGGATCATCCGTCTGGTTGGCGAGGATCTGATAGCATGCCGCCATGGCATAGAGGGCATCGGCCGCAGCGGGGTTGTTCGGATAGTTGTCAACGACCTTTCTGTACTCCTGAAGCGCCTTCTGGTAATCCTTCATGGCGAAATACGCCTCGCCGGCCTGATACTGCCATCGTCCGGCATCTGGTTCACTCGGCCACCGTCTGACCATGTCGCTGAACACCTGAGCGCACTTGGCGAAGAGGGCCATGTTCAACTGGTTAACCCTCGCCAGCTGGAAGTACACCGTTCCGAGATATGACATGGCCGCCTGGAGTTCCTTCTTGAGCTCATTGTCGGTCTTAGAATCGCCAAAGAGACCCTGGTCGGCGTATTTGACGTAATTCTCGAGCAGCGGTCTTGCGGCTTGGTGATCTTTCGTATATCCCAGGGCGTAATATGTTTGACCGGCCTGGAAGAGGGCGAATCGCAGGAACTTTATCGCCTCCTTGGGAGCGGTCTCCACCGGGTGGATCAGCTCGGCGACCTTCGCATAGGCAGCGGCCGATTTCCTGGCGGCGTCGGTATAGTTGTTATACGCTTCCGTGCCAGGGGTGTTTCCTTCCTCCTGTTCGTAGTATTTCCTGGCCAACTGTGAGTAGAGATATCCCACCTGATATTGGGCCTGGACCTTCTGAAGCATGGAGGATTTGGGGGAGCTCAGCACCAACCCCGCTATGCGTTCGGCCTCTGTAATGGCCTTCTCAAGATCGCCCTGTTTGTAATAGATATCGGAGAGCCTCACGCTGGCATCCGAGACCATCGCCTGGATGTTGGCGTCTTTGGAATCGGAGAACCCCTTGATGAGGGCATCGAACATCATCGAGGCGTTCTGCATGTCCTTGAGCTTATTGGCGTAGATCATTCCCATCCTGTAGTATGCGGAAGCGGTAAACGCCGGATCGATGTTCATCTGAGCTACCTGCTTATAGGCATCCACGGCTGCCTGATAGTCGCCGAGGTTGGTCTCGTATACGTTCGCCATCGAGATAAGGGCCTGAGCTTTGATCTTATCGTCCTTGGCGTTCCGGATTATGTATTGATACTCCACGACGGCCTCCGGATACTGCTTGCTGGCGAAGTAAAGCTTGGCGAGCTCCGTATGGGCCGCGTAGATGATGTCCTTCCTATCCGCCTTCGTGATCTTGCCCTCCTGTGAGACGACCTTTTTAAAGGCATCGATCGCATCCTGGTTCTGATTCAGCTTCTCAAGCGAGAGGCCGAGGGTATAGTTGACGCTGACAAGCATGTCAGGATCGAGCTTGTATTTGCTGAGAGCGGCTCTTGCCGTCTGAGCTGCGGTATCATAGTTGCCGAGTTTGTAATAACAGACAGCAACCTGATAGAGCGCCAGGGGCGCAAGCGAGCTTTGCGGGAACATGTCCACGACCTTCTGATACTCAGGGATGGCCTCCTGATACTTCTTGGCCTCGAAGAGCATGTGGCCGATCTTCAACTGTGATCTGGCTTTCGTCTCCGGGTCGGCGGTTCTGCTCTGAACGACCTTCCTCAGGCTGGCTATGAGGGCATCGGCGCCGACCTCCGTCGAGCCGGCTTTCTCGGCGGCGTAGACCTTCAACAGATTGGCATTGGCCACGACCTTCTGCGTCCTCTCGTCCTCTTTATCGGCGAAGTTGGAGTTGATGTAATCGCATATCTCGATGATCTTGGCCCATTGAGTCTCATCGCCCATCTCACCGAGCTCCTTGCGCGACTGGGCTATGCCGAAATAGGCGTCAGCGACGTTGTTGCTGTTGGGATAGTTGTCTATCAGCTTCTGGAAGGCCTCGATCGCCTTTTCCAGGTTCTCCTTCGTCCTGGGCTCTATGCTGTAGTAACACAGTCCGACCAGATACTGAGCCTCATCGGCGTATTCACTGTCGGGATACTCCTTGACGATACGCTCGTATTGCTGGATGGCCTCCTGATATCTCTTGCTATGTCTGAGGAGATCGGCCAGTTTGATCTCCGCCATCGTCTTGGTGTCCTTGTCGAAGTGTGGATCAGCTATGATCTTCCTGTAGTATTCGATCCCCTGATCGGTTTTGCCCTCTGTGATGTAGGTCTCAGCGATGAGAAGCTGAGCTTTCTTGTAATTGGGGCTGGAAGCAGGTATTTCCGAGTATATCCTTCGAGCGTTATCCCAGTCCTGGAGCTTCTCATACGTAAGGCCGAGGTTCATCAGAGAGTTTTCAACCACAGTGCTCCTCTCAGGGAAGTCGTGGCTCATATCGAAGTTCCTGTAGAACTTATCCAGCACCTGTTCGTATGCCTGGGCGCAGCTTCTGAGGGCCTGGATGTCCTTGAAGTCCTGGGCCTCAGCGATCTTGTAATAGCTGAGGGCCTCCTGGAACTTGGAGACGCACTTGATCAGGTTGAACTTCGGCAGCTCCTTGTAGTCAGTCCACGTCTTAGCGTACTCCTGTATGGCCTGCTTATATCTATTGATCGCCGTATCGAGATTTCCCTGTTTCATGTCGTTTTCCGCCAGCTCGAAGTATATATCTCCGAGCTTCATCTGCATCTCGGCAGCCTGCAGGTCAAAATCCTCGTCATCCTTGCGCTCAGCTATAAACTGTCTGGCCAGCTTCTCCAGCTCCCCATATTTTTTGAGCTTGCTCAGACTCCAGAGCATCCCGTACATCGCGTACGGCATCACAGGGTCGTTCGGGAATTTATCCACCACTTTCTTGTACCACTCCAGCGATTTCTCATAATCGCCTAACTGATAATACGCCTCACCGATCTGGAAGGTGGAGTACGGCTCATACTCGCTCCCCGGATAGTCCTTCAGCACGACCTGATATGCCTGAACGGCGTTTTTCCAGTCCTTCATCTTCATGTAGCACTCGCCGATTTTGAACTTGGATGGCTGGACGAAGGCGCTATTGGGATAATCCTGGATGACCTTCTGATATGCAGCCAAAGCGCTCTCATAGTCCTCCTGATCGAAATAGTTTTCGCCGATGTTGTACTGTATCTCAGCCTTCAGCCTCGGATCATTCGTGCTTTCCAGGGCGAGCTGATAGTTCTGCAGGGCGCTCTCGTAGTCCTTCTGACGGGTGTAGATGGTACCCATGTCGAAGTAGGCGGCAGTGATGTAGCGGCTTTCGGGATAATCTGTGACGAACTGAGCGTATCTGGAGAGGGCCTCGTCGTCCCTGTTGAGCATCATGAGACAGTATGCGGCCTTATATCTGGCCTCCGGTATGAGCTGTCTCTGTTTGGGGAACATCTCGGGAGTGATCTTGTCGAACTCCTGATAGGCCATCTCCCAGTTCTTCTCCTTCATATAGGACTGGGCGATGCGGTATTGGGCGTCATCCCTGAACTTGGAGTTTGGGAACTCGTCCACAATCACCCTGAACGCCTTTCTCGCCTCCTCGTACCTTTCAAGCTGATAGTTGAGCACGCCGACCGAATACCAGGCGTTCTCGACGTTTGTGCTGTTTGGGAAGTTGGCGATCAGCTCTCTGAACTTCGGCTCTGCCTCCTCGTATCTCTCCATCTTAAACAGCACGTGCCCCCACAGGAAGGTCACGGCCTCCTTATGTTTTGGGACAATTGCCTTAGCATAGACCTCCTTGATATACTCGAGGGCCTTATCGTAATAGGTCAGATCGCCTGTGTTCTCGGCCAGCTTCGCGTAACAGAAGGCGATCTTGTACTTGGCGAGGCTATCGAAATCCTTATCGATAACCTCAGTGTTAACGCCCCATTTCTTCGATTCGTCCAAAGCTTCGTTGTATTTAGTTATGGCATCTTCATATTTGCCTTCAGAAAGCAATTGTTCGGCCTCTTCGTAGAGCGCCTTGACCTTCTGAGAGCTTCCGCTGGGCCAAAGCATCACGACAGCCAGGATTATCCCGGCTATCACGCCCAAAATTTTCGGATTCATACTTTCTGCCTCCTTGATCTGGTTTGTTTAGTTTAAATCTCCTATTGAGATGTTGGCGAAGGCCGCATCGGTATCGGTATATATCATGGACCTAAGTCCGCTCTCCTCGGAGAGCTTACCCTCCCTGGGCTTAGGGGAATCGGAAAGCCACACCCTGCTGGGGGAGGATAACGCTATATCCTTGAGTTTGAGCTCCGGTGCAGGTATACCATCCGACCTCGGAAGATCATCCCCTTCGGGAGGTTTGCTCAGATCGATATCACCTACAAGTGTCAGCACGCCATCCTTAATCTGAACTGACTTGAGATTGATCATCACCCCCATCACCTGAAACCGGCCCTCATCCTTCCTGACGATAAGTCCCGTCTTGTAATCGGCGGTGATCGGACGGTTTGAATACCTTGGAACCTCAATCGCCAGGAAGGGGGTCTTGGCAGAGCTCAGAGACCTCTGGATGGTGTTGAAGAGAATCTCATCGACTGAGGGACGAAATAGGGTTCTGTCGACGAGCAGGGAAAGCAGGATTAGCACCAGCGTAACGGCGGCGTATTTGATCTTCCACGATATCCCCCACATCTCCAGAGCCTCTTTGACCGATCTCAGCCCTCGCAGAAGATAAAGTTTAAGCCCGGTGTGAACGTCCACCTCCTCGAGCTCAGCCGTTATCCCCGACCAGAGCCTATCGAAATGTGATTCAGGTGGTATGGGAACCTCGTCTTCTTTAACCAGATCAATCGTCCTGCGCAGCTCCTTAACCTCCCGGCGACATCGTTCACATCCGGACAGATGGGCCGATATGGCCGCATGAAGTTCGGGGGAAAGATCCCCATCTATATATTCCGAAAGAAATCCCTCAACGGTTCGGCATTTCAATTTCATACCTCATACCCCCATATCGAGGAGGGGTTTTAAAATCCTCCTGAGCTTCCTCCTGGCATAGTGAAGGCGAGATTTGACGGTACCTTCAGAGCATCCTAGTATCTTGGATATCTCCGCGTGAGTGAGCCCCTCTACGTCGTGTAACACCACCACGGCCCTGTGCTCGGGCGAGAGCTTCCTCATGGCCCGGGATATCGCCCGTCTGATCTCTCTTCTCTCGAGGTATCTCTCGGGATCATCCGATGAGCGTTCCGTCGGCGGGATTTCCACCTCCGGCACATCATCAAGCGGTTCCTCCTTTCTCCTCCCCATCTTTCGGAGATGGTTAAGGGCGGAGTTGACCGCTATCCGGTATATCCATGTCTCGACGTTCGATTCCCCCCTGAAACGAGATATCGACTTAAAGACCTTGATGAACGTCTCCTGCGTCACGTCGCTGGCATCGTGATGGGACCTGGTTATCCTGTAGGCCACGTTGTATACCATGTGCCTATATCTCTCGAACAGCACGCCGAGTGCCTCGACGTTCCCCTCAAGCAGGTTTTCTATCAGAGCTGTGTCGGATACGAACTCTTCCATCACTCACCCATTAGACACCATTGGGGTTAAAATCGTTCAAAATTTTATCCTAAGCGCTGAAACCCTCATAGCCCCTTCATTCTCTCCTTCCTTTCCCGGGGGCTTTAGGTTCGGTATCCTAGGTTCATCCCGATCGATTGACCTCGTATGGAGCCAATCCCATACCCCTACGAGCAACGCCATCGCTATGGCCCCGGCCTGAACGGCGCGCCAGTCCCCATTTGAAAAATCCGGTGATACTTCTCCCTGTCTCGCCATCTCAACCAGCCTAACAACTAGGTAGCTGTGGACGGACGTAAAGGGAAGTGACATGAGGGTGATTATCTCAAAGCGGCGTATGGCGCTTTCGGAGTATTGGGTCGTCTGATCCTCTTGAGCGAGAGATGAATCGGGTGCCAAGGTTATGATTACAAAGGTGAGGGCTAAAGCTATCGGAACGTTACGCATCGACGTCCTTTCGTTTTTCGACATCCTCTTTCATCCTCCTAAATCCGAGTCTGTATGCCAGGAGAACGGCCCCGATGCATATGGAAGCATCCGCCAGATTAAAGGAGGGCCACCATCTGAAGTCCACGAAATCCACGACATATCCGAGTCTCACCCTGTCGATGAGGTTTCCCAGAGCCCCTCCTAGGAGGAACCCTAAGGAGATCCTCATCCATACATCGCTTCGATATGTCTTGTAGTAGAGAAATATGAAGACGATCGCCAGTATAGATATCGGTATCAAAAGCCAGCTCAATCCCCTCATTATGCCAAAGGCAGCGCCTCTGTTCGCCACATGGCTGAGACGTAGGAATCCGGGTATGATCGGCTTTGATTCCCAAAGCTTGAGGTTCGACCGCACCATCCATTTTGCGATCTGATCCAGCGCCGTTATGGAAACCGCTATGGCTAAAAGCGGATAAATTCGCCTCATTTTCCCCCCATCCATCCCAGAGGCATCATCTCCATGAAGATGGAGCCTTCCCTATCTCCCGGATTCATCTCCATCCATATCCTCTCCGCCGTAAAGGGCGTTATAGGCGCCCATAATTTGAGGAGATCGACGGACATCTCCCTCAGCAGAAGAGCGGAGATCTCCTCCTTTCGGGCAACCTCCAGATAAGGGCCGATCCGATCGAACGTGAAACGGGATAATCTCTCGATCGCCTCCCTTATCTTGAGCGATTCGTACATGCTCATGACCTCTCCCGCCAGGATATCAAGGGCTGTCAGGAGGGATCGATCGACAGGGCTGATCCGGGCGAAGTTGAGTTCCCCATCGACTCCATCCGTCACCTTCAGGATCTCTCTGAACAACCTATACAGATTCCCGACCATCTCCACCGCCCTTGAAGGTCCTATGAAAAAAGAGAGCCTCCCGACGTCACCGCTTTTGAATTCATCGGGAATGTGCTGATCCCTTCCCTGCTCTGAGAGGTTGATAGGGAGAATGATAGGTGAGATCAGGGTATCGTTGTACAGCAATTCCATCAGCTTCTTCAGCATGGGAAGCCATCTCTCCATGATACGAGAAGGCTCGATTATAAGGTCGATTACGTTCACCCTATCCCTGCGCTTGCTAAGTCTGTGTGCCTGATTGACGGCAAAGGCGAAAATCGGCGTAACCGTCCCCTCGGCCTTATGGAACTCACTGCAGCCGCATCTCTGGCATGAAATCTCCTCTGGTAGGATCTCACTTGGATCGAGTCTAAACCATGAATCCACACCGCGTCTGTTGAGCGAATTCCTTATATGTTTCCCTATCTCCTCGGACAGAACAGGTCCCTCGCATCTGCTGCAGTAGATCACGAACATCGGAACCCCCCACAACCTTCTGAGGGATATGGGATATGAATCGAAAAACCACTGAACTGAAGGCTTGAAGATGGTCTGTCCTCCACAGCAGGGGCACAACAGCACCGGCACATTCCTCCTCGCCTCAGCGATCAGATACCCTCGTCCTCTGAGCTCATCCCGGATCAACTCCTCCACAGAATCAAATCTCGCCTCACATAGATCCCCCGTTAGTTCGTTCAGCTTGCCCTCATCATCGACAATCGGGGCTATTTCGAGACAATGCTCCAGGGCTATGAAGTAGTCCCTCGGGCGGTGTGCGGGCGATATGACGAAGAAGCCACATTCTCCCCTTTCACCCTCAGAAGTTGTGAAGACCACCGGCATTTCCCTGCCGGTTATCGGATGATCACAGGTTACCTCCCGGAGTTCATCAGGGCTGACTTCCTTGATAGCTTTCGGCTGCAGCTTCCCGATCCAAGGTGATGAGGTCGAATCCACATAGACCCCATCCTCGCACAGCATTGCCACATATCTTCCATCCCGTGCCGCCACAGCGTTCGATCCGAGAAAGGTCCACATCTCCCCTGAGAAAGCGATCAGATATACCTTTCTTCCGAATCCCTCAAGCCCTTTCAGAAGAGGCAATCTCACGTAGGCGGAGATCGATTTTCTGATCCCAAACGTGGAATCCTTGGGGTCTATGGGCTCTTGACATACCACGCACCAATGGAGGGATTTGACCTCATCTGAGAGGTAGCCCTCATCATATAGATGGCCTATAGCCTCCGCCGTTCTTGAGGCGAATTTCGATTCCACGGAGGGTCTCACATCCCAGTCGGAGATAATCCCGAGCCTTTTGAACCTCGGCGTCATCTCTTCTATCAGCTCAAAAGCCTTCTCCCGACACGCCTTTCTGAACTTTCGCATGTTGATCCTTCCATCTTTTTCCCTGATCGTCTCGTCCGACCTGCTCAGAACCTCCTTTTCCACCCTGTGATCGAACACGTTCCATTCAGGCGAGCAGATCACGTTGAACCCCGTCATGGACTTGTATCTGAGGTACACATCTCTCACTATCCTGGCAGCGATGATCTCATCCGTTATGCCACAGACCGGGATCGGCGCCTCATGAACGACATATTTAAGCCCGTGAGGTGTCTTCTGAGCCAGCTTTTTATGTATCCCTATTTCCTCCCATCTTTTCAGTATTCTCTCCTCTATCTCCCTCATCGTCAGGATGCTCCATGAGGGTTGTCTCATCGAGCTCTTCCTCGTCCTTGCGTCGCCTTTCCATCTCCATGAGCAGCTCATAGTGTGTCTGCAGAAGGGCTCGATATTCGGCGATAAAACGCTCTTTGAGGTTTTTAAGCCTATTTATCTCCTCCCTTATCCTGTTGGCTTTCTCCTCGGCCTCGTGTATTATCCTCTGGGCCTCAAGCTTAGCCTGATTGATTATGATTTCACTCTCCCTTTGAGCCGCTGTTTTTGCGCTTTCCTCGAACTTCTGGACCGAAAGGAGCGTCTCGCGCAGGCTCTCCTCCTTTTTCCTGTACTCCTCTATCTTCTCCTCTAAAGCAGCGATTCTGTTTTTGAGCATGCTGTTCTCACGGGTCATCTGTTCGAAGCTCGCCGCCACCAGCTCGAGGAAACTCTCCACCTCATCGGGATCGTACCCTCTGAAACTCCTCTTGAACTCCTGTTGATAGATATCCAAAGCGGTCAGCATAGATCCGACCCCCCTAAGCGATTTGGATTATGATTCTATCGATGGCGATAAGTATGAAGATAGCTATAAGGGGCGATATGTCCACACCTAGCCTTCTAGTTAGGGGATAGACCAGCCTTCTGATCGGCCTAAGCACCGGCTGAGTAAGCCGTGTCGTGATCGAGTATATCCTTCTGATCGTGATGTTGTACGACGCGAAGGCGATCCAAGAGAGTATGGCGTTTATCACCAATATCCAGATATAAAACTGAATGACCAGGTGTATCAGCCTGGCCAATGTCCAGTATAACATTTCATCCTCCGAGTTCCTCCGATCTTCTCGCAGCGGCGATCACAGCCCTCATTATCGCCGCCCGAATGCCAGATGATTCGAGTTCGAACAACCCTGCTGCAGTCGTGCCACCAGGTGAGGTAACCCTGTTTTTCAACAGAGCGGGATGCTCGTCCGTTTCGGAGATCAGCTTTGCCGCTCCCAGAACAGTTTGGATCGCCAGAGTCGTAGCGTCCTCACGTGGAAGGCCAAGCTGTACCCCCGCGTCGGCCAGAGCCTCCATCATCAGAAATACGAAGGCCGGTCCGCTCCCACTTAACCCCGTTACGGCGTCCATCATCTTCTCCTCGACCACGGTTGCCTTGCCCACAGCCCGGAATATCTTCAGGGCGAAATCCAGGTGTTCCTTCGAGGCGAACCTGCCGGGACACACCGCTGAGGCCGCTTCCCCGACAAGCACCGCTATGTTCGGCATCACCCGCACAACCGAAAGCTCATCGGCAAAGAACGATTCCAACCTCCCTGTTTTCACCCCGGCGGCTATGGATATGAGGAATTTAGGTGGTTTCATGTGTTTTGCAAGCTCCGGTAGCACCTCAGGAACGTTTTGAGGTTTAGCCGAATACAGAACAGCGTCCGAGGGACCAACCAGATCAGCTATGCTCGAAACACCCCTGACACCGAGTTCATCCGCCAGTCTCTCAACCTTCTCCCTCACCACATCATATATCGAGATCTGAGAGGCGTCCAGGACCTTCCCCTTTAAAACGCCTCTGAGTATCGCCTCTCCCATGTTACCTACGCCTAGGATTCCAAGTCTCATCACCAATACCTCGGCCTGAATTTCTCATCGTTGAGAATCTTAGCCGTCTCGCC
>CAZHVH010000062.1:0-1758 GCA_964535855.1 uncultured bacterium | reverse complement strand
CCTCAATTCCCTCATACCGGCCCAGAACTCCTCGCTAAGCCGTTTTATGGTCTCCATAACCTCCTGCTGGTCCATCCCTTTTTCACCCCCTTTCGCCGAAGATCGCCCTTCCGATCCTGACCATGTTCGATCCCTCCTCGATCGCCACCTCGAAGTCGTCCGTCATCCCCATGGAGAGGTATCTCATCTCGATTCCAGGAAGTTCAGCGGCCTCGATCTCCTCCTTGATCCTACGAAGCATGATGAAGGAAGGGCGAGCTTTCTCCGGATCGTCCACAAGCGGCCCGATCGTCATGAGTCCCAGAACCCTGACGTGTTCCCTTTGGGAGGCCGCTTCCACAAGGCGCATCACCTCATCCGGACTTATCCCGTATTTGGTTTCCTCGCCGGAGGTGTTCACCTGAACCAGCACATCCGCCACCTTTCCCATCTGTGCGGCTCGCTTCTCTATCTCATCCAGCAGTCTGAAGCTGTCGAGGGAATGTATCAGGTCGAACATGTTCAGGGCTTTTTTCACCTTGTTCCGCTGGAGGTGCCCCACCATATGCCATTTGACCCTATCCCCTATTTGGGCGATCTTCGGCTCCGCCTCCTGAACCCTGTTTTCGCCGATATCAGTTATCCCCGCCTCGATCGCCTCGAGGATTCTCTCGGCCGGAAATGTCTTGCTGACGGCGACAATCCTTATCTGGGAGGGGTCCCTTCCAGATCTCACCGCCGCCCTCTCGATTCTCTCCTTCACCTCTTCCACGTTATCCCTGATGCTCATGGTTATCTCCTCAGAATCATCTTTTTCAGAGCGCTGAGATTTTGTCAAATAAATCACCGTCCAGATCATCCCAGCGCTTTTTTAACCCTCTCCATCGCCTCAGAGAGCCTGTCGTCGGGGACGGTCAAGGATATCCTGATATAACCCTCTCCGTATTCGCCATAGGCCGATCCAGCCGAGACCACCACCGCTGCCTTTTCGAAAAGCATCGTCGTGAACCCTATTGAGCTCATCCCATCAGGTATTGGCATCCAGAGATAGAAGGTACCTTTTGGCGGCGTGTAATCCCTCCACCACTCATACCGTTTGAGCGTATCCAGTACCATCTCACGCCGGCGTTCGTAAATCCGAAGCATCTTATCGATGTTATCCCGGCACTCTTTAAGCGCCTTGATGCCAGCGAATTGGATCGGATTGAATATGCCCGAATCGGTGTTCTCCTTCACCTTGGAGATGGCCGCTATCAGATCGGGATTGCCCATCGCCATCCCGATCCGCCATCCCGTCATGTTGAAGGGCTTTGAGAGCGAATTGAGCTCGATCGCTACGTCCTTAGCCCCAGGCGTGGAGAGGAGGCTTCTGGGCTTTTCGCCGTCAAAGACTATCTCGCTGTAGGGATTATCGTAACAGATCGCTATATCGTAGCTCCTGGCAAAATCCACCAGTTCTCTGAAGAATTCCTCAGTGGCGGTGGCGCCCGTTGGGTTGTTCGGGTAGTTCAGGTAGAAAGCAACCGCCTTCTTCGCCACATCCGAAGGGATGTCCTCGAATCTGGGGAGATACCCGTTTTCGGGTTTTAAAGGCACATGATACGGCTCGCCGCCAGCGAGATATATGCTTGCCCTGTACGCGGGATATCCCGGATCGGTCATGAGAACGATGTCCCCTGGGTTGACAACGGCGAGGGCGAAATGGTGACATCCCTCCTTCGAGCCTATAAGGGCCAGCACCTCACTTTCCGGGTCAAGCTCAACGTTATATCTTTCGGC
>CAZHVH010000061.1:6176-12263 GCA_964535855.1 uncultured bacterium | reverse complement strand
CGGGCGAGAATGGTGGATATCGCCCCTGTGGTGGACGGCGTGCTCGACGATCCCGCATGGGAAAAGGCAGAGGAGGGAATACTAGGCTGGAACGCCACTGAGAGCAAACCCTGGAGGGAAAACGGGGATTTCAGCGGAAAATTCAAGGTCGTGTGGAAAGGAGGCACGTTGTATATAGCGCTAACTTTTGAGGATAACAGAGTTGAGATCGCAAGCGTTGATCTTTCCAAAAGGGATAGCGTCGAGATCTACATAGATATGGATCGTTATGCTCGAAAAAGCCACGCTAACCGATATACCGTGCCGTTCGGCGAAAACAAGCCGTTCGATAATATAGATAGATTATACTCGGTATGGAGTAACGACGGAACGGCCTTCGAGGCGAGCTTCACGCTCGATCGGCCGCCAACCCTGGGTGCGGTTGTCGGTTTCGACATATGCTATAACGATGTGGACGGGGATAACAGAAAACAGATACGCTGGACGGATGACCAGTTAAACTACTCCCAGAAACCGATGTTGGGCGATCTGGTCTTCGAGGGAATGGGCAGTCGGATCAACAAAAAGATATCCACCACCTGGGGAAGGATCAAGAGCCTTTATTAAACCGTAGGGGCGAGGCATCGCCTCGCCTTTATTCCCCTACCAATTGTTCCAATACCTGAGCTACACCGTCATCATCGTTCGACGGTGCTATCATGAAATCATTTCTCTTCAGCTCCTCATGGGCATTCCCCATCACCACGCCTAACCCCGCAAATTCGAGCATCTCCAAATCGTTGAAGTTATCGCCGAAGGCTATCACCTCCTCCCTTTTTATCCCAAATCTGCGGCAGAGGAACCTCAAGGGATAATCCTTGGCGACCTCACTCTCAGCTACCTCGACGAAAGCGAGCTGTCCCTCCTGTGGCACCTGCTTGAGCACCTTGGCCCTCCCCTCTAAACCCTCCCTCAGACGCTCGGTTACCTCATCCACTATGGATCTGTCCATCACCGACATCACCTCCAGAGCATCCCATCGGATCGCCTCCTCAAGCGATCGGACGATTCTGGCGTGCTCGCGATTGTGCTCGATATATCCTACCAACCAATCAGCCTTCGGCTCCTCGACGAAGATCTCAGCGTAATCCCCTGTCCCGCGATACACGATCGGTTCAACCCCGAACCGTTTGACGATCCTGACGGCGTCCTTGGCCACGTCGGGTTTCAGGAACCGGCCCGTTATGAACTCCCCGTTTATCCTCTTGAGGAGTACCCCGTTATGCGCCGCTATCATGAGGTCGATGCCGAGCTGCTCGACTATCGGTTTGGCCGAGCAGAACCTCCTGCCCGTGACGATCACGATCATCGCCCCTTTCTCGGTCGCCTTCCGGATCGCCCTCTTCGTCCTCTCGCTGATCTGCGCCTTCGAATTTACCAGCGTCCCGTCCACATCGATGGCTATAAGTTTATATTTCACCCATGCAACCTCGCCACTATCTCGCTTACCCTATCGAACTGCTCCTTAAGGGCGGGATAGAGCGCCCTATAGACCTGATAGTATCGGTCGTATATGCTGACGTTCTCAGGTATGGGCTGAGTGCGTGAGGTGATCCTTATAAGTTCGTCTGTCGCCTCCTCTATCGAGGAGTAAACCCCTGCTCCCACGCCGGCCAGGATGGCAGCTCCGAAAGCCGGCCCTTCGGCTATGTTGATGGTGACCAGCTCCGTATTGTAGACATCGGCCTGGATCTGTCTCCATAGCTCGCTTCTCGCCCCGCCGCCCGTGGCGTAAACCTGCTCTATGGGCAAGCCGATCTCACGGAATATCTCGAAGGAGTCCCGCATGCCGTATGTCACCCCTTCGAGCACAGCGCGGATCATATGAGGCTTTCCGTGGCGCAGGGTGATGCCGAAGAAAACCCCTTTGGCGTTGGCGTCGCCGTGAGGTGTCCGCTCGCCCGTCAGATATGGCAGGAAGATGAGTCCCTCGCTTCCAACAGGTGCTTCAGCAGCCTTACGGGTCAGGATCTCGTAGGGATCAACCCCCTCCCTCTGAGCCTCCTCTTTCTCCGAATCCCCGAGCGCATCGCGGAACCACCTGAACGCTCCGCCAGCCGATAGCATCACGCCCATGATATACCACTTGTTCGGAACGGAATGACAGAAGGTGTGAGTCCTCAGCTTGGGATCATATCTTACCTCGTCCATATGTGCCAGGACAACCCCGGATGTTCCGAGGCTGGCCGAGACCCTCCCCGATTTGACGATTCCGTTCCCCACGGCGCTACAGGTGTTGTCAGCTCCGCCGCCTACCACCGGCGTTCCCGCCTTCAACCCTGTCATCTCCGCCACCTCGGAGGTGATCCTGCCGCAGATATCTATCGATTCATAACAGGGCGGCATCATCTCAAACGGTATATCCAACCTTTCGAGTATCTCCCTCGACCAGCGGCGATTTGGGACGTCGAAGAGGAGTGTGCCGGCCGCGTCCGAAACCTCAGTCGCTATCTCACCCGTCAGCCTGAACCTGACGTAATCCTTGGGGAGCATCATCTTGTAAGCTTTTTCGAAGATCTGAGGCTCATTCTGACGGACCCATATGACCTTGGGCGCGGTGAACCCCTCGAGCGGCTGGTTACAGGTGATCCTGACCAGATCCTCCATACCCACCTTTTCCCTGATATACCCACACTGCTCCGTCGTCCGGACATCACACCAGAGTATCGCCGGCCGCAGGACGTTATGATCCTTATCCACCAGAACTAACCCGTGCATCTGACCTGATAGGCCCAGTCCCTTGACATCCTCAGGATCGACCCCGGATCGATCCATCACCTCACGTATCGATTCGACCGTCGCCTTCCACCAATCCTCGGGATCCTGTTCGGCCCATTTCGGGTAAGGGGTATGAAGCGGATACTCCTTGAAGGAGGAAGCCTTCAGATCGCCGTTCTCATCGATGAGTATCGTCTTGGCGCCCGTCGTCCCCACGTCTATACCTATGAGATACCCCATATTTCCCTCCTATGCCGTTTCTCAGCGGTATCGAATTATAACGTCAGCGTGTTTTAAGTGTCAATTCCTTCATCTATATCTCTCTATGGTCTCGAGCAGCGCCTCTATGTTTTGTGGAGGCGTTCCCGGCATGATATAATTCGAGACTCCGACTATCACCCTCCCATATCTTTGGGCGACATCAATGCAGGATAGAACCTCCTCGATGACCTGTTCTTTCGTTCCCCTATGCAGGGTGTGAGAGCTGATGTTGCCGATTAACGTGAGATCGGGGTACTCCTCCCTGAGCCTTTTCAGATCCATCCCCGCCCTACGATCTATCTCGTAATATCCGTCCACCCCTGACTCTCCGAACAGATCGTGGGCGACAGGCCATAGGTTCCCATCGCTCGCGAAAAGGTAGTACATTCCGAGCCTATGACACTCCTCAGTTATCCTCCTGAGGGCGGGCAGCATGATGTCATGAAAGACCTTCGGGGAGTAGAGGGGACCTTCGTTTGAAGCGAAATCCCCCCCGCCGAAGATCAATTTGACTCCCGATGCGGCCAGCCGCGGCAACTGTCTCACCGCCCTTTCCGCCTGGACCTCGACGTACCGTTTGACCAGATCCGGCCTCAGAGCCACCGCCTCGAGCCAGGCCTGATCATGCGGGATGCTCGCGCCTACGCCCCAGTTCCTGATGGCGTAATCTCCGTATCTGGCAAGCGTGGCCTGGATGGCAGGATCGGGACCTTCGGGCGGATGATATTCCTTTAACTCCCTCTCCTTCGAGGAGACGAACGCCTCCAGATCTCCCTCCGACATTCCCCTGACGGGGGATTCGACGATAGATTCCTTATATCCCTCGATCCTGTGGAAGAGCTCGGTCTTCGGATCGAACTCCAATACATACCAGCTCCCCTCGGGATCTCCGAAGAGAAAGGAGTACTCGTCGATCTTCCTGGTCGGTTTGATCCTCCATCTCCAGTATTGAAGCCGTATCATGTCGTGACCACACGCCAGTGCCACCTCCACGGCATCCCTCTCGGATCTCTCCAGAAACTCCCTATGGGCTTCGGGACCTTCCCACAGGGCCTTCATCTCACGCCATTGCTGTATCTGTCCCCCCACGTAGGCCTCCCTGCCGAGGATCACCGAGGCGGCATATCCGGAAAATCCGATGTGATGGACGGGGACCCTGTCAGTGGATCTACCCTCAAATGTGGCCAGTATCCTTTCCCTTGGCTTCATCGCATCTCTCCCACCGAGGCGTCGAACGCCTTCCAGAAGCTCCGACCCTGTTCCTGCGTATCTCCGTAATCCTCCAGCCATCCCCTTCTCAGCTCTCTTCGGAGGCGTGCGAGTATCCCTGCGTATCGGGGATCATCCGCCAAGTTCGTTGTCTCGCGCGGGTCGTTCACGAGATCGAAGAGCTGAGTTTTGACGTGCACGCCACCAACGACATATTCGATCAGCTTATACCGCCGATCTCGGATGCCGCGGTGTAGCCCCTCATAGGCGAAGTGTAGGTATTGGCGGATCGGCTCGGAGGGATTTTTAAGGGCCGGTACGAGGCTTTTACCCTCGACGGTGTCGGGTATCTCGATCCCCAGAAGATCGCACAGGGTCGGGAAGATATCCAGCAGATAGACGAAAGCCTCCCGTCTCTCATCCTGAGGGATGCCTGGCCCGGCGAAGATCAAGGGGACGTGAACGCTGTGGTCGTAGACGTTCTGTTTGCCCATCAGCCCGTGTTGTCCGACGGCCAATCCGTTATCGCCGGAGAAGAGGATTACGGTGTTCTCCAGCAGACCTAATTCTTCAAGTTTATCGATCACGCGTCCAATGGCGTCGTCCAGGTGGCTGATCATGGCATAGTATTCGGCGATATGGCGGCGGATCTCGCCTTCAGTTCTGGGAAATCCAGCAAGCAGCTCATCGCGTCCTCTCATCCAGCCGTTGTCGAAAGGATGTTCGGGCATGAAGTTTTCGGGAAGCTTTATCGCTTCGGGATCATACATCCTCAAGAATCTTTCGGGCATGCTGCGCGGGTCATGTGGTGCCATGAACGAGACGTAGGCGAAGAAGGGCCTATCGCCCTCATACCTCTCCAGGAAGTCGATGGTCGCATCGGCAAACAGATCGGAGGAGTGTTTGCCCGCTTTGATGTGATCGCAGAGCCACCACGTGACCTTGTTGCTCCTTGCGGGGTTTTCGATCTTCGGCTTAGGCTTATATTCGCCCGTCGGGTCGTAATCACAGGCGGGCACGTTCCAGTGATCGGACATCCCGCCGAAGAAGATCTCAGCACCGGCGTTGAAGCTCCGGGCATATGATCGCGTGCCGTTATGCCATTTGCCCGTGCCGAACGAGATATATCCCTCCCTTTGCAGAACCTCGCCCAGGAGGATATGCTCTTCGGGGATGTTCTGTCCCTGCCGTTCGATGTGATAAAGCGTGCGGCCTGTGTGCAACATGGCGCGGCTGGGCATGCATACCGCACCGCACGACCCGCCCATGATATAGGCGTTGGTGAAGACCGTGCCCCGCTTAACCAGCCTATCGAGGTTGGGTGTGAGGATCTCAGGGTTGTTGAGGGCATGGATCGTATCGAAGCGCTGATCATCGGCGAAGAAGAAAACGATATTAGGCCTGTCCATGAGAGACCTCCCTGTAACACCTTCGCAGCGCCTCAAGCGCCCCTTCGATCATCACTCGATCCGACTCCGGAGCGATGAAGATCCCGTATCGGCTCGCCCGGGCCATCTCGACCTCGTATCCACCCAACGGCACCTGATCGGCGGTCGGGACGTAACCTATGGCACCGTTGGCGTGGCTGACCGGTATGGTCACTTTGAAGGGCGATTCCTCGGCGACTTTCAGGCCGATGTTGACGAATATCTCGCCCGGAAGGCCGACGATGGCGTAATCGCCTATGGCTATCGCCTGTGTCTCGACGGGTATGGTGAAATCGGCCTTCCCCGCCTCAAGATCCCTAACAAGTTCCTCTGTCCCTCTCAACATCCTCGCCGTAAACCAGCTAAGAGCCTCCTTCTCATCCACCAATTTTCCGCCCGCGGCCTTGCGAGCCCTTGCTATCTCCTCCTCGGC
>CAZHVH010000061.1:0-6076 GCA_964535855.1 uncultured bacterium | reverse complement strand
GAGCATGCGACGAGGATATTTCCCGCCGGCACGCCGCAGATAGATTGGCACGCCTCACGTATCAGAGCCGTCCCCTGGGCATCGATGCCTATCAGATCGGCGGTTATCAATCCCGCCTCCGTCTCACCGTCGCTCAGGTAGAGCGCCACGGCGTTAAGCTCATCATGCACCCCTATGGCGGGGGTTTTCCGGGCGGCGTAGCCCGACATCAGCATGCCGACGGGCGGGGTTATATTCGCCCGTGCGGCACCGACGATCAGTTCAGACATCTTCTCCCTCCTCTATCACTTTTTTCTCCCAAACCCCTTTAACGAACAGCAGAAGCGATGCCACCGCTGTGATGAGATTGCTCCAAACCATGGCCATCCACACCCCCGTCACGCCCCATCCCAGGATTCTGCCGGCCAGATATGCCGATGGAAGCAGGAGCACCCAGAGGTTAAACAGCGATAGACCCATGGAGTAGATCGTGTGACCGGAGCCCTGAAACGCGGAGGAGGTCAACCGAGACACGGCGAATAGAGGTATGGAAAAGGCGATGATGGAGAAGAACCTCGATCCCAACCTCACCACATCGGGATCGTCGATGAATATCCTCACGAGATACCAGCGAAGGGCGAAACATAAAACGCCCCCCACCGCCATCATCATAAACCCGAAACCTGTGGCCGTCCAGACGGATCTTCTCGCCCTCCTTATCTGATCCGCCCCGAGATTTTGTCCGACCATCGTGGCCGTGGCTGCGGCAAGGCCGAAGACGGGCATCCGGAGGATCGAGGTCACCCTGATTCCGACGCCGTGGGCGCTTATCGCCGCCGTGCCGAAAGAGGCTATCACCTTCATCAACATGGTGAAGGCCAAAGCGCTTCCGGAACTGCCCAACGATGAGGGGATTCCGATCCTCACTATCTTTCTAACCATATCTATCTTAAGTCTCAGATAGCCGGGCCTTATCCTTAAACCGACCTTTCCTGTGAAGAGAAGATAGATGGCCGCTATCGTGACGACGCCCCGTGAGAAGGCCGTCGCTATCGCCGCCCCGCTCACCTCCAACCTCGGGAAGAATCCCACCCCGAATATGAGCAAAGGGTCCAAGATGATGTTCAAGATCACGGAGACGGCGCCGAGTTTCATGGGCGTCACCGTATCGCCCACGCCTCTGAGCAAACCGCTGAAGACGAAGAAGCCGAACATGAAGGGGATAGAGGCGAATACGATCCTGGAGTATGATACCGCCTTGTCGAAAAGCGCAGGTTCGACTCCCATCCACCTCATCAGAGAGGGAATGAGGAGAAATCCGATTATCGCTAATAGACAGGAGGCGATGAGAAGGAAGGTCAGCACCTGACCGGCCGCCCTGTTCGCCCCCTCTCGGTTTCCGGCCCCCGTATGCTGAGCTACCAAGGCGGTACCGGCAACGCCTATGCCATCGCTTAGGGATAGCATAAGCCATATGATCGGCCAGCTTATGGTGGGAGCGGCCAGCGCCTCCTTGCTTAGTTTGCCGAGCCAGAAGGTATCAGCGAGGTTGTAGGCCGTCTGCATCAGGTTCCCGAGCACGATGGGCCACATCAACACAAAAAGCACCCTGATTATCGATCCCTTCAGTATCTCCGTTCTCCTATCCATGCGGTGTACCTCCTCCGAGTTCACCTCGATTTTATCAGCTTTCCCAGATGCTGTCAAGAAGAGTATCTCCTTGCCCTATGTCGATCGCGAGAGTATAATTTATCGTGTATCCGCACAGATTTGAGGAGGAGAGAATGAACTTGGATGAAAGAACTATCGCGCGGTACGATACCGAAAACATGCTTAAACTGCTAGTGGAGTTTCCGAGTCAATGTCGGGAGGCGTATCAAATAGGATTGAGCGTTGATCTGCCGAAGAGTTACAGGTATGCCCAGAACATCGTCATATCAGGCATGGGCGGCTCCGCGATAGGCGGGGATCTGATCCGCTGTGCGCTGAGCCGATACGCCTCCGTCCCGATAATCGTCAACAGACATTACTCGATACCCGAATTCGTAAACGAGAGGACTCTGTTCGTCGGATCGAGTTATTCGGGGAACACCGAGGAGAGCCTTGAGGCGTTCCGGAAGGCGATGGAGGCCAAAGCGATGTGCATGGCGATAACGAGCGACGGAGAGCTGGAGAAAATAGCGCAGGAGCGCTCCCTCCCCGTCATGAAGATACCTTCCGGAATGCCGCCCAGATGCGCCCTGGGATATACTTTTATTCCCGTCCTGACGGTGATCTGTCGTCTCGGATTCGCTCCGAACTTCAACCTCAAAGATGAGCTGGATGAGGCGATCTCGATCCTGGAGGATATGTCACAGGAGCTGGGCCCTCAAAATCCAGATAACCTCTCCATCCAGATCGCCGAGAAGATCCACGACAAGATACCCATTTTCTACGTCTCCCAGGATTTCGAGGTCGTCTATGTCAGATGGAAGGGGCAGATGAGCGAAAACGGCAAGTCGCTGGCCTATGGCAACTGCTTCCCCGAGATGAATCACAACGAGATCGAGGGATGGAGACATCCCGTCGAACTACTCGATAAGCTCCACGTGATTCTGATACGTGATAAGTTCGATCACCCGCGCGTTCAGAGGAGAATGGAGATCACCAGGGAGCTGATCGAGAGCTACCCGGACGGGATAACCGAGATACGCTCGCGCGGGAAGGGGATTTTAGCGAGATTGCTTTCACTGATATATATCGGTGACTTCGTCAGCCTTTATCTGGCCGTTTTGAACGAGGAAAACCCGACGCCCGTTGAAAGGATTGGGGTTCTCAAATCGCGTCTGGCCGAATAGAGCGAACTCTTAAGCGGGTGAGAGAAGATGCCTGAAAGGCTCGTCACGATAGCAACCTTCGATAACCCCTTTAAGGCCCATCTGGTCAAATCCAGACTCGAATCCAGCGGGATAGAGTGTTTTCTCTCCGATGAGTTCGTCGTTACCGTCAACTGGCTCTATTCGAACGCCGTCGGAGGAGTTAAGCTGCAGGTGAGGGAGTCCGATCTGGAGAGGGCCTCCGAGATCCTTAACATGGAACCGGTCGAGACGGAAGCTTTGGATCAGGAACTGGGCGAGGATATTATGCAGCCCCGATGTCCCAGATGTAATTCCGTCAACGTCCATTACGAGAGGTATTCGCGCCGGTTTATCTACCTCTCCTGGCTGCTTCTGGGAGTGCCGCTTCTGCTTTTTAAAAGAAAGTGGAGATGCGATGAGTGCGGATATCAGTGGAGAATGTAGGCCGATAGATAATGTGCGTCCCCTCCCGATATTTTGATCCAGGCATAATGTAGGGAGAAAGCCCCTATGTAAAGCCCCATCCCCGCGCTCAGGCCGCTTTCCTCATCTGGATCTTCCATCCAGAATCCTCCTCTCATGCGGAGATAACGGATCGGAATCAGCTCCAGGCCGAGATGGAGAGAGGAGGCATTGAATCCCCTCAGGATGAGATCGAGGGTGAGGATCGATATCGAGCCTCTATACGCCCCTGCGACTGTGAGCTCATCCCATCCGTTATTCCCCCTTATCACAAGGGCCATTGAAATGGAGTCGTTGGGGAAGATCAGAAACCCGATATCGCTCGATCGCCTGTAGCCGAAGAACTGATAATATCCGCAAGGATGGCGCCTTTTGAACTTGAGGCTTACCCCCACTGAGGCGCGCCATGAGAGTTTTAACGCTGCCGAGTAGTAGTTATAATCCGGAGTTCCTTCAAGCCCGACCGCTATCTTGTTCCCCCACCCCAACCCCAGTCGTCTCCACTTATATGCTATCCCTTTCGGGTCGAACCCGAAGTCGGATCTATCCAGTTTCGTCTGGCCGAAGACGGAGACCCCTTCTATCTGGACGATCCCCGCCGGATTCCAGAAGAGGGCGGTTGGATCATCCGAGAGGGCGGCGAATGCGTTCCCCATAGCGGCTGCCCTCGCTCCGACGTAAAGCGGAGATGGCCGATAAAGGGGTGAGGAGGAGGAGAAGAGGATAAAGACGAGAAGCCAGGCTATCGTTCATTCCCCCTTGCTCGAAGGATCAGGCGTTCCACGATCTCGGCGACCCCCTCCTCGTCGTTGGAGGGAGCGATCATATCGGCCGACCTTTTGACCTCTTCCGGTGCGTTTGACATGGCGACGCTCAGTCCCACATATCGGAACATGTTCAGGTCGTTGAAGTTATCGCCTATTGCGACCATCTGCGGGGGCGATACCCCGTACATCTCCCCTAACCTTTCAAGCGATTTCGCCTTAGAGGCATCACGGGCCAGCACCTCCAGGAACCAGAAGCTGTCGCTGTATACCCTGCCGGAGGAAATGATCCTAGCCTCAGGCAGCTCCCTTTCCAACCTTTCGATGGCCCCGAGCACGGTTCGCTTTTGATCTATCGTCATGACCTGTATCACGTCGTGATCCACATATTCTGCCAGATCCTCCACCCATCTCAGCGTCTCGCCTTTCCCCTCTATATATCTGCTCAGGGCGGAGTTATGACATACTCCCCTTTCGCATACGAGCAGATGTTCCCCCGCCGCATAGTCATAGACGGCGGGCGTCATTTCCATCTCCCTCATCACCCTGACCGCTCTGCGGGCGAGATTCATCCTGAGCGGGAAGCTTCCGATCACCTTCCCGGTCGGATATTCGGCTATCATAGCGCCGTTATGCAGAACCAGGGGCATGGAGATATCAATCCCCCTAAGCACCTCCACGCTCTGAGGCAATCCTCTGCCCGTGCAGATGACGATCAACGTCCCCATCTCAGCGGCCCTGTGCAGGGCCTTTCGAGTTCGTGGCGTTATGCGCTTGTCGGAGGTCAGAAGCGTTCCGTCGAGATCTATAGCTATGAGCTTGTATCCTTCATCTAGCTTATCCACGGCGCTTCGACCACGTTTAACCTCAGCTCGTGCGACCCGTCCGGACGGGCGTACTCGTAGTAGAAGTAGATCTTCCCCTGGTGCATCAGAACGTCGATATATCTCAGGGAGCCGGAGGAGTGTGGCGAGGTGAGGATCGGGCCGTCCGGTGTGAGCCTATGATAGCGGACGAGATCGAACGTGACGGCTAATCCTGTCTTCTCCTCGTAGTTCTCCTTTACCGACGCGCTGCCGTCATAGAAGGCCATGAAGGCCGGAGGCGTGTAAAGCAACGTTCCTATCCTCGCCGCATAGGCATCCCATCCGCTCTCCCTGGGCGAGAAGATATCGCCGAGCCACTGGAAGCTCACACCGTCGAGGCTCACCGCCAGTCCGGTGTGCGACTTGGTGATGCCGGTGTTATACACGTCTGCGGTGGCGTGCATCTTCTCGCGGAGCTCCTCCGAGACGGCCCTGGGTGAGGGCGCATAGCTCAATATCATGTAATACGCCCGCCCGACCATGATGACGAACGGGTCTTTGATCCCCTCGATCCCTATATCCTCGGGCGCGAACACCTTCCTCCGAGAGGAGGGATCGAGCCTTTCGAACGAGTCGGCCTCGAGAAGATCGACCCTCCATTTGTTCGTCTCGCCGTCCACATAGCTGATGTAAAGCCTGTATCTTCCTTCGGGCGATATGAAGAGGGCGGATTTCTCTATGGAGGGCGAGTCGAAATCCTCCTTTTTCGCCTCCCAGATCGTCTCGAACTTAACGCCGTCCTCGCTTCGAGCGATCCGGCATATCGCTCCTCTCCCCAGCTCACGGGGCTTTCTCAACCGATAGTAGAGAAAGAAAGCCTTTTGATCCTCGTCAAAGAGAGCGCTGGGCGCTCCGGCCCACCATCCCCGCCCGCCCTTGAGCGGCTCGATGACCGTCACGCCCTCCTCCGGGTCGAAAAGCGGCATCAGATTGAAGATCTTCCTATCCCACACGGTCTGACCTCCTCGGCTTAGATCTATTTGGTGTTACGCTCTTATTTCCCTTGAGTAGGGGCGAAAGATTTTTCGCCCGTACGGTGGCAATCAACGTCCTTTCACGAAGGGTCAAGGGACGAGGGTCGAGGGACAAGGGACGAAAAAAGGACGAGGGTCAAGGGACAAGAGACAAGGGACGAAAAATAAGACCCTCGACCCTAGACCCTTGACCA
>CAZHVH010000060.1:0-12649 GCA_964535855.1 uncultured bacterium | reverse complement strand
TTGACCATAACTTCAGACCTCCTCGACCTCCACCCATCTTCCCTCCTTCGCTGAGAGATAGGCGGCATCTATCACGGCTTGGGCCTTCGCGCCATCCTCAAATGAGGGAAGCGGATCTCTATCCTCCGCTATACACCTGAGGAACTCGAAGATGCTCGCCATGCTGTATCTCATCCAGCCTATCCCGAACTTCGGACCCGGGAAGCGGGCGGGCTCAGGGTATCTCTGTACGGTCTCTATCTTGATGAATCCCCTCTCCCCGCCTATCGGCTCGCCGGGTCTTTCGAGGTCATAGAAGTAGAGCCAATTCGGCTCCATCAGGTCGAACCTCAAAGCCCCTCTCGTCCCGTGGATCTCAAATCTCAGATCATCGTTACTTCCCGTAGCCACCCTTGAGGCCTCTATGACCCCGAAACCTCCCCTTTCAAGCGAGACCTGGGCGATGCAGAGGTCGTCCACCTCCACCTTCACCCTCTCCTCCGAGCCTTTTCTGATGGGTCGTTCCTTTATGAACGTCTCACAGACGGCGCTCACGGAACCGATCTCACCCAACAGGAAGCGAACCAGGTCGATCACGTGCGAGCCCAGATCGAACAGGGCACCGCCTCCAGCCAGCCTTTTATCGAGCCTCCAGCTCATCGGTCGTTCCGGATCTATGTATCCCGAATGGAGGTATTGAGCCCTGAAATGGAAGACATCGCCCAATCTTCCCTCATCTATCAGCCCCTTCGCCCTCATAAGTGCGGGGATGAACCTGTATTCAAACCCCATCTGGTATTTCCCATCGGGATGTTTCTCGGCCTCACTGAGGATCTCCCTCGCCTCGGAGAGGCTCATGCAGAGGGGTTTATCGCAGTAGATATGTTTGCCCGCCCTCATGGCACGGATGAGTATCTCCCTGTGCAGATGGTTTGGGGTGCAGCAATGGATGACATGTATGTCCTTCCTCTCCAGCAGCTCATTGAAGTCGTCCGTCGCAAATTTAAACCCCGCCTCCCTTATACCCTCCTGGGCCGTCTCCTTGTGTGCCGTCGCCACGCCGATCAGCTCGACCTCGACGGGCAGGGGTTTGTAGTAGAAGGGGAGCGAGAGATAGGAGAGGGCATGGACGCGCCCGATGAAACCGTAACCGATTATCCCCACGCCGAGTTTCATATCTCACCTCCTCACTTCCCTCTGAGCTTCATCAATTGCCTCCTCCAGTATATCGAGTCCTTTTAGGGCGATCTCCTCAGGCATTATGAGTGGAGGCGAAAGCCTCAGGATATGTCCCGCGGGGATCCACGCCAATCCCTTCTCGAAAGCCCTCCTATATACGAACCTTCCCGCCTCCTCGAACGGTTCCTTCGTCTCCTCGTCTTTCACAAGCTCTATCCCGAAGAGGGCTCCTTTCCCCCTGACATCCCCCACTATCTCATACCTCTCCTTCATCTCGCCCAATCTCTTCATCACCACCTTCTCGATCCTTCGAGCGTTTTCAAGAAGCCCCTCCTCCTCTATGACCTCTATCGTTGCAAGGGCGGCTGCGCATGCGACGGGGTTCCCTCCGTATGATGATGAGGCGCTTATCCTCTCAAGGACATCCTTATATTCCTCCCTGACCACCATTGCGGTCACAGGATAGCCGTTTCCCAGCCCCTTACCTATGGTCATTACATCAGGAACGACGCCGTAATGCTCAACGGCAAACCATTTCCCGGTCCTGCCCATTCCCGTTAGGATCTCATCCGCAAAGAGCAGGATGTCCATCTCATCGCAGAGAGCTCTCAATCTCGGGAGGAATTCATCGGGCGGGAAGACCGAGCCGGCCCATCCCTGAATCGGCTCCAGAACCACGGCCGCTACCCTCCCCGTGGTCTCCTCCTCTATGACCCTCCTGAGGAAGTCCACGCAGTGGATATCACAGCCTGGATATTCCAGCTTGAAGGGGCATCTGTAACAATAGGGTCTCGGGGCGAGAAAGAACCCCGGCGCCCTTATCCCCTTATCGGGCGACATGAGGGCGAGGCTCACCGATCCTAGCGTTTTGCCGTGAAAATCCCTCCAAAAGGAGATGAACTCGAACTTACCTGTCATGGCCCTACACGCCCTCAACCCGGCCTCAACCGCCGCCGTGCCGTCGGAGTAAAGCTGTATCCCGTTCAAGTCCCCGGGCGTTATCTCCGAGAGCTTCTCAAGAAGTTTGAACTTGACCTCAGTTGTGAAATCGTGACAGTTTTCAAGCTTCTGAAGCTGTCTTCTTATGGCTTCAGTGATCTTAGGATGACAGTGCCCACATCCAGTAACGTAGATGCCCGAGGAGAAATCTATGTAAAGGTTCCCATCGACATCCCTGAGGGTATAGCCTTTCCCGCTTTCAAAAGCCACCGGGAAAAGCCTGACCTGGGACGAATAACCCTTCATATATCTTTCGGCTTTCGAATGTAGCTTCCTCGATCTAGGTCCGGGCGGTTTCACCTTTATCCTCGGTATCGAGTCCGGATCGACCCATGCCCAGCGCTTATCGTATGGAATATCGAAATACATCTCTTTCCCCCTCTGCTATTTAAACGCTCACTGAATCGTCAAAGAAGCCGTGAACCCGCACAGAACGACGCTCATGTTTATCCCTCTCTCATGAGATCACCTTCCTGATGCTGAGCAGATCACACAGCTCCTCAAGCTCCCTCCTCACATCTCCGTAGACCACGGCATAATGCTGGCTGAAGAGGTTCCCGATGAAATCATGCGCATCACCGTCCAGGACGACCTTCATGCCGGCATAAGGGGGACATCCTATCTCGTGAAACGGTGGGGGAGCGGAGGCGAAACCCGTCGCGATGTGCATCTTGTACCCCTCCTTATCTGAGGCGAGACGGGCCAACGTTACCTCCCCCTCCCTATAAGGGGACATGTTCAGAAGCCCCTCATACAGGGCCGTATGCCTCGATATCTTCGGCCTGCCCTGAGCGAGCGAAAGGGGGGCGAATCCGCATGCGGCGAGGATTATCCCGTTATCATCCAGGATATCGTGAACGTCACCGTAACTTGTCACCCCGCCGCCTGTAAGGTAATGTAGGATCAGTTGAGAGAGGATCAGCGGGATATCACCCTCACATGAGCACGGCATCTCATCTCCAAGCAGTGAAAGGGGAATGCATGGGGCCACCCCGTATTCCCTGGAGAGCTCATACTGACATTTGACCGTTAAGGCATCCAGTTTATTCTCATCCACAAGTGACTTAAGGGCTAGATAGAGCTTCATCACGAGCGTTATATCCCCCTCCTTCACCACATCGTCAAGCTCCCATTCAGCTTTCGCCCTCTCCACAAGCTCCCTTACCTCCCCCTCTTTAACGCTTTCAGCCCTTTTCACTATCAGGTATTGATCGAGATGAACTATCTCCGGGCCCAGCGTTCCTCTGACCTTTGTGTGATCGAAAGCTCCTGTATACATCCCCATCGAGAAATATCCGAAAAGTCCGACCCTTGACCTTTGAAGGGATCGGAGGGCCCTCGCCACCTTAGCGTAGGAGCTTATCTCCTCCCTCACCCCCTTTGAGTCGGGCATCCCGTAGACGAACTTGAAGTTAACCCCCATCTCCTCGAAGGTCTCCCTCAGCACACCCGCCGCAGGCATTGGTCCGAGCGTTATACGCACCCCGTCCTCCATGTAGGTCGTGTGGCTCCAAAGCAGTATCGGGCGGGTGAAGAAATCCCTCAACGTAGCCACGACGTTCGGCGCCTCGACCCATGAGACGAGAAGGGCTATTATGAGGTCGAACTCGCTCTCCCGGATCTCCTTCACTACGGAGGGAACATCCTCCAGGCGGATCACAGCCCTGGTGGTTTTAAGATCAATATCCAGACCTTTCAACATCTCCTCGGATTCGGATATGAACCTTTCAACGACATCCTGAGGGTAGTCAGGATATCCGAATGGGACTAGAATGGACTTAACCTTTTCCATTTTCCCCCTCTTATCTCAGTTTAATCTCACCCCATGTTACGCTCAGCTTCCCCTCAGGTTCCACATCCATGAGGGAAGCTAAACCCTTCGTCATCAACGACCTTATCACATCCTCGCTCAGGGCCTCGTCGAAGATAGCGACCTCATCCATAACCCCTACAAACGGCGGAACGTTCCTCAGCGGCTGATTGTTCATGACGTTCGAGCCCATCATTATCACCCTGTCGGTCACCCCTATCTTTCCCTTGTATTTCGCCTCGCCGTCCAGCTTACCGTTCACGTAGACCCTTATCGTTTCACCGTCGAACGTCCCCGCTATGTGATACCACTCACCCACCTTGAGGGAAGTTGAGCCTTTGGCCGGGTCTTTCCACTTCTCGGAGGGATTTGCTATGTAGAAGGCGGCTTTATCATCGACGAGTATCGGCTCATATACGGCCTCCTTCTTCAGGATGAACCTCAACCCACCTATCTCCTCCGGCTTTATCCATGCCATCACGGTTACGCTATCCTCAAGGTCGAGGACGTCGCTATCGGGGACGGTGATGTAATCGACACCTTTCTTGCCCATGTCGAAGTATAACGCCTTGCCGAATTTGCCGTCAACCCAGAGAGGTATTCCCGTGATCTCCCCGTCGTTTCCGTTGCCTGAGGAATCCCTCACGACCTTCCCCTCCCCTTCATCGAAGAGCCATATGGCGACCGCATCACATAGCCCAAGCGAGGCGACGACAAGTGAAAATCCAAGGACAAAGGGGATAAAGCTTATCCCTCTTAGCTCCATCTCCGACGCCTCCTTTGTTCAATAACATTCAAATTTAAACGTTTATAATATACCACAAATGTTCAAATCCGTCAAGAAACTTCTCCTGGTGATAGGGCTTTTCAATGATTTCCGCTGGGGTAAGGTATGATCTGTAATCGCCTTCTTCAGGGCACGTTATAAGCGCAAGCTAGAGCATTAAACCCAAAACCGTCGGGTAGCCAGAGGAATTAATGATATACCGACGCCGAGGAAGGAGAGAAAAGCGCCTATCAGGAAGGAAGTTGGCAGGTAGTAGAAAACGATCTGCCTCCTACCCCGATCTACCTCCGTCGCTATTATCCCCTCCAGCGGGATCACCTCCCTTCCACCCTTCATCCTCCAGCCTGGATCGAAATTTTGATTCACGCACAGATACCCTTCACGGGTTATATCGGCGATGATTTCGATCCGATTGGGCGACCAGAAGGCTATTTCGACCTTCCCCTCGCCATCCTTCAGGAAAACCTCACCCCTATACCTGGGATCATCGGATGGGATAGCTTTGATCGGCAGGTGAACCGGTTCATATCCGTCAATCGTTCCCTCGTTCCTCAGGAAAGCCTCAAGCATGGCGTGGTTTGAACCTTTGATCTGCCGAAACTCCTCTCTTCTGACGGGGTGTTTTGGAGGATATGGAAAAGCCTCGAAAAACGCTTTCGAGCTGACGAGGATCAGGTCAGAACCGATGAGAAACAGGAGCCCCAAACATATGAGGCTTCCGACCTTCCAACCCAATTTGCCTGATAGCAGATACCTCTCCACCCAGGAGAACCCTTTCCCCGCTATGAGCGCCGATCCGAACAGGAAGACCACCAGGAACCTGGACGGAACCCTCATCGAGCTGAAGAAAGGGAGCCGATGAAGCAAGCTCCAAGGCGCTAACGGATGAAATTCGCCGAAAGCTAAAAGGAGGAAAAGGAAAGTCGTGATGAGGAGCGGAAACCCCCTCCTTCTTCTGATGGAGGATATGACGCCCAAGGCGAGCAGCATCAGGGGCACGACACCCATGTAAGTGCTATACTCGTGCCACTCCCACCGTGTATCACCGTAGCGGGGCGTACCCGATCTCATCCTGTTCAGAAAGATCCTCGGTAGCAGGGAGAAGCTTAGGTGATCGTTCATCCCCGTAGGTCTGGGATGATGGTGTAGGAACGAGAGGGTGGGCAGGAGCTTGACGGCGCTCAGCAGAAATCCCATCCCGACCATCACGCCCAAACTGATCAGGGGTGAGAGGGTTCTCCTCCGCAGGGCGAGGCAGACGGAATAAAACCCCAAAAACAACAACGTATACGGGGTGGGATACGTCCCGCCCTCAAGTATCATCAACGCTATGAACGCCGATCCGGCTAAAGCGTATAAGAACCGTTCCCGAGATTTCAGGTAGAAGAACACCACATATGGCATATAAGCGAACGCCATGAACCAGGTGTGTCCCTCCGTCAGATGCATCGCATACGGTGTGCTGAGGGCGAAGAGGAGAGGAGGGAGATAAGCGGAGAAACGGGTTAACCCCATCTGTTTTGAGAGTAAAAACATGCCGAACATGGCGATCACCACATGTAGCCATATCTCCAGCTTTATCCCGATGACGGTTCCGAAGGGGAGGTGTAGGAGGAAGAAGGGGGATAGAAACCTAGCCTGGGGGTTAGCCAGCATGACGTTGCCGCCGCAGTAATACGGGTTCCAAAGTGGAAACTGATGGTATCTCAGGATGGTATCTCGAGGGACGGCGTGGTAGAAGAGATGTTGATCCCAATCATCGATTCCCCAATTCCCGATCTTATAAAAAACCGCCCTACACAGGATCGAGGCGGCACAGACAAAGATCACTAAGGGGATCAGAGCGGATCTGCTCATAACTTAAATCTCGCTAAGGCGGATTATCCTCCCCTCCTCCAGCGATTTATAAGCGGCTATCACCACTTTCAACGATTCATAAGCATCTCTTCCCGATGTCAACGGTTTCCTCGATCCCTCTATGCAATCCACGAAATGGGATATCTCCCTCCTGAAGCTGGACTCAGGGGTTACCTCAACTTTGAGCCCTTTAGGATATTCCTCGGAGTAAAGCCACAGCCCTCCTTCCCTTGCGAGCGTTCCTTCGCTGCCGTGAATTCTGAAGAGTGAGCCGCCGAATTTCGTAGCCCAACTGAACGAGAGAACTCCTACGGCGCCGTTTTGAAACTCCAAAGACAACACCGCCGTGTCCTCCCCCTCCAACCCTCTTACGAAACTGTTTGAGAAGAGTGAAACCCTCTCCACATCTCCTACGAGCCATCTCATCAGATCGACATAATGGATCCCCGCCGAGATAACCCCTCCACCACCTATCTTCCCCCTCTTATAGTGGAAATCCTTCAACCCCGGATATACCTCATATTGGAATCTAGCCAGTGTTATCCTCCCCAGTTTACCGCTATCTATTATCTCCTTCGCCTTCTCGTTTTCAGGCTCAAACCTCATGCAATGCCCGACCATCAGTATGACTTTGTTCTTCTCGCACGCTTGAACCATCTCTTTAGCTTCCCCGAGATTTCTAGCCATCGGCTTTTCGACCAGGACATGTTTTCCTCTTTCAGCAGCCTTGATCGTCGCCTCAGCGTGCAGATAATGCGGCAGGCAGATATCCACGGCGTCTATATCCTCCCTTTCAAGCAGGGGTTCATAATCGGTGTAGAACTCCTCCGCCCCGAGTTGGTTTGCTCTCTCTTTCGCCCTTTCGGGGATTAAATCGGCGGTTGCGACCACCTTAGCTTTCTCCTTGACGGAGTTCCAACCGTCCGCATGGGCACGGCTGATCCCTCCACAACCGATAAGCCCCACCCTTATCATCTCATTAACCTCCTCCATATTTAACGTCGCCCCAAGTGATGGCCTGCACCATCCCTTCCATGATCTGTTTTATCTCGTCCTGGGACAACGCTCTGTTGAACACCACCACCTCGTCTATGATCCCATCGAAAGCTTCGGGAGGACAAGCTCAATAACATTCAAATTTAAACGTTTAAAATATACCACAAATGTTCAAATCCGTCAAGAAACTTCTCCCGGCAATTATCCATTCCATGGACTCCTGCGATTTCGCGCTTGCCTTTGAGCTCAGTTCAATGATATTATTTTTATCACGGAGGTGAAACGCTGTGTTAACGGAGGAGAGACGACTTAAGATATTGGAAATAGTTGAGAACGAGGGGAAAGCGGAGGTCAAAACCCTAAGCGAACTTTTAGGTGTAAGCGGTATAACCATAAGACGCGACCTCCAAATTCTCGAAAAGGAAGGTCTACTGAGAAGAACCAGGGGAGGAGCGCTTCCAAGAGGGACAAAACTTGAGCCTCCTTACAGCGTTCAGGAGAAGAGGTTCCTTGAGGATAAGAGGAGGATCGGCGCTGAAGCCGTGAAACTCATAGAGGATGGGGATACCATCATACTTGAGGCGAGCACGACCGTCCTTCAAATCGCTAGGAACCTCAAGAACAAAGGAAATATCACCGTGGTGACGAACTCGATAACCATCGCTCACGAGCTCCTTTTCCGAAGAGGGGTGGAGATCATCCTCACGGGCGGCGAGCTGAACTTCAACAGCCTCGCGCTCCTGGGCCCACTAGCTGAGAGATGTTTCGGGGAATTGACCGTTGATAAAGCCTTTATCGGGATAAGTGCCATTGATGAGGAGGGCATGAGCACATCAACCTTAACGGAAGCCAGCGTGAAAAAGGCGATAATAGCCTCCGCAAGGGAGGTCATAGGCGTTGCAGATCATAGCAAATTCGGTCGAAGGGCTTTCGCATACGTCGCTCCTATTGAGAGTTTGAGCAAGCTCATCACGGATAAAGAGGCTCCAGAGGGAATCATCGAGAAAATAAAGGGGAAAAGCGTTCAAGTTATGTTGTGTTAGCCATCCTCCACAATATCAGCTTGTCCCTTTCATATTGAGCTTCCCAATCCCACGCTTCTCTCCCCGGGACCGCATCAGGATGAGAGGAGTAGAACCTGTATAACTCGGTATAGGTCGTGGCAGGCATATTTCTCCTCTTAACTTCCCTCATGAGAAGTTCCATCGTCCTGCAATCCTGGCTCATCCTATATATGCTGTGTGGGTGATATACCAGGGATATGTAATCCAGGCTGAGGGAGATAGCCTTGTCTATCCAGATCTTTTGGACCTCAACTTCCTCCTCAGGGTTCCTTGGCGGACGGTTCGGGATTCCCCACATGAGCACAGGCGGCCAGGACAGGCATAGTCTCGGTTCGGAACTTTTGAGCACGTTGTCATGCCATCCGTGTCCGGGAAGCTCCAGAAGTTTCGGTATTCCTTCCTCGTCATACCAATACGCCTGCTGAAGGCCGGAGGGAATGGAATCAGCCGGTCCCCTCAGATCCGTGCTTATATACTTAACCCCGCACTCCCATATCACCTTAAGTCTCTCCCTCTCCCCCTGCAAACCTCTGTAAAACCCGCATCCGCTTCTGACCCCCAAACACTCCCTCCCGAAGGTATCCTCCACGAGCTTCTTGCCCAGTGATATCTCATCCCTCAGCTCCTCCAACCCTATCCCTGAGCCGTGCATGAGGTTGTCCTTAAGGAGACGGTGGGAGTATGTGTGGGATTGAAGGTCGAAGAGCGGATCCTCTCCGAAGATCTCCCTGAGGATATCCCCATGACTCTCTAAGACCCTCCCCAGGATGAAGAAGGTGGCGGGGATATCATACCTTCTATGTATTTCCACCAGCTTACCTGCGGCCTTCACACAGAGATCGCTCTCAAGGTCATACGCGAAGATGTAACTGGTCATATCCCTCTCCTTTCCGAGGCGCTGAGCCCCTATTGGATTTTCAACCCAGAGGTCCCGTAGCTACCGGTTCCCTCCCGAAGAGGAGGGATAGAAGGGCGGCGAGCGATTCCGGAATCTCACTCCTGACGGCCCCTCTGAGCTCGTCAAAACCCCGGTATCCCAAAGCGAGGAGCAGGAAATCGCGCCGCCCGAGATCGAGAACGCATTTCGGAGCGCTCCCCTCCTCCACCTTAATCCCCTTCTCCGTCACGGCGATCTTCGCGGCCTGATCTTCCACCCGTATCTCAAAGGTCCCCATCCACGGCGGGGATATATCGATCCGGCGCAACCTTCTCGACCACTCCGGGGTTACGGCTCTGAGGAACCGCTTCAAATCGATCAATAAGAGCATGTTCGACGCCGGATATGAGTTGAGCTCACGAAGGATGAAATAAATCCCCCCTTCCACAAGCTTGTTCTCAACGGCATGGTCAAACGGCAATCTACCCAGGATGTGTTTCACGCCCCGTCTATACAGCTCAAGCAGGATCTTTCTCACAAGTGAGGGAAGAGCTGAGGGATGGGATAGATCGAAGGCGCCGTGGATGTCAGCCTCCTCGCCGTGGACATGGGCGAAGATGTAACCGTGAAGTTTTCCTTCCTCCTCGTAAACCCATCTCAAACCTGATCTATCCGGTCCGCCTTCCTCCGGCCTCGGAGGTGTCTCCTCTACGATCGAGCCCGTTCGAGCACGGTTGAAGAGGTCGTATAGCCTTCTCCGCTCGGGCCAATCCCTTCGAGGTTCATAAGCCCTTATCTCCCCCTTCTCCGGCGTTAGAGCCAGGAACTCCTTCGGCTGTAATGTCATGGTGCCCGCGCGGGCGGGTTCGATCGGGAACTCATAAAACCTTCTTGGGAAGGGGACATAGCCGAAACGGCTATAGAACCGGATGAGCCCGCCCAGCCGTGAGATGTGAAATCCCTCCTCCCTCATGAACCTAACGACCTCTCTCATAAGCGTTGTTCCCAAACCCCGCCCTTGAAGCTCTCTCCTCACGCTCACATATCCCACGTCGCCCTTGAGGATCGTCGCCTCCCCGTAGCGGAGTTTGTCCCTTCCGATCCTCGTCACGCCCGCGATCTCGCCGTCCATCTCCAGCACGAGGAAGTTCCTCCATCCTTCGGCGAGCCTTCTCCAGCTCTCCCATCTCTCCGATCCCCGTTCTATCCCGAATGCCGAGACCATAACGGCGTGGATTACCTCTACATCCCGATCGATCGCTCGCCTCACCCTAATCCTCTCGCCGTCCATATCTTCACCTCATAAGCGAAGGATCATCGGGACTATGATACCACTGGGTCGATCTGGTGTCAATCGAATCGACCGGAGATCAGGTAAGATGGCTTACACCGCTTAGCTTTTATTTCAGCGCGTGATCGTCTTGCTCTCCGTGCCCATCGTTCTCTCACTGATGAAGTCGATCGGGGGTGAGTTCGAAGGATCAGATATGGCGCATCATGTTGGAGGAGTAGTGGCGCAAATACAGGTAATACACCTCATCTCCAACCACTGCCTTTTCAAACCTGGCTATCTCCTTCAGGGAATATCTCGAAATCATCTCATCGCTCAGCCGGTAGTTGAGGACGAGCAGGCAATCTTTCTTCTCCCTCAAGCTCAGTTTCACAGCCCTTTCAAGTATCTCTTTAACCGTCAAAGGCTCGGTCCTCTTCTTATCCCAAATGACGAAGGAGCCCACCCTATCGCCCCTGGGGTAATAGATTTCCCTTTCCAGATACCCCACCACCGTGCTGGCTGTGAAATCGGTATCTCCTACGATCAACATCCCTTCCATCCCCTCTCTCCTGATGAAATCTGCTGTCGCCTTCCCCTGTGAGAAGACATACATATAATCCATGACAGCCCCAGCAACCCCGCCGGCGAGGTGGATGAACAGGATCACGGTCAACACCTTGTTCAGGCTTCTTTCAATAATGAGGCTGAGTTTTCCGATAGGGTTGAAGATCCTGACATCTCGACAGTAATTTGAGATCCAGATGGAGCTTACGAACGATATGAACAGGAAACCGTGATGCCGCATCGAGCCGAAATATTTCGTGTAGAAGAACGAACAGAGCCCTAAGGTTCCGATCAGATAGATCAAAAGGGCAGCCGGTTTCCTGATGAAGAGCAGTATCCCATAAAGCAGGATCAAACATCCTAAAGATAGCTTTACCACCTCGGAGCCTGGGAGTTGGTCCAAGATGGCGGTGTTCCAGAAATGGAAGGTGAACCTGGGTATCGGTATGAAAGCTCTCGGTATGAGGTTGAAAACCTTTTTGAGGTGGTCGGGATCGAAATCGGTCTTCCACCCGACGGCGAAACCGGAGTCGGGTGGAGGGTTCAGTTGAACCACGGATGTGATGATCCCTGAAACGATGAGAAGGAAACCCAAACATACCGTTATGTTCGGGCGATCCTTCGAGAGAAGGATATCTAAGGACAACCCCAGGCATATGGATATGACCAGGATGAGGGCGTGGACGCTGGTGTGAGCTAGGAAGAAAAGGATGAGACCTAAAAGCGGGAATCTCCCTGAACGTCTGGGAAGAAGGGAACAGAAGAGGAGAAGCAGAAATAAACCGGGGGCGTAATTCCTGCATATCACACAGTATTCGTAAAACGGGAAATAGCCGAAAGTGAAGAGCGCTTTCTGAACCTTAGTGAAAGGCGAAAACCTCAAAAACAGATATACGCTCAAGCAAGCTATTATCAGATGAAACGGTTGCATTGCGATAGGCGAAGGGGTTATGCGTGAGAGAGGGAAAAGGGATAAATGCCACACTCCAGGATGTCCCTCATATTTCAGGTTTTTGAGAAGTTGAACGGGGGAGGAGCTGTCCTTGGCGAGAAGCCAAGCTTGTATTTCATCCCTCCACATTTCATGGCGTGAGGCGTTTAGGGCTCCCAAGATCAGAAAGATGAAGATAAGAGCTCCAGCATATCTGTTGTCATGAGATGACATCCCGCTTATCCTCTCTTTTTTCATCCAAATATAGCATTTCGTCTAACCCTCGTCAAGCGAAGGAAAAATAGGAAAAGTTGCTTTGGAAGGGGGATTTAG
>CAZHVH010000059.1:0-12653 GCA_964535855.1 uncultured bacterium | reverse complement strand
CATGCTTACTCGCCAAGCGAGAACCGTTCACGTAGGCGGTCACCTCACCGTCAGCAGGCGGCTTAACACCCGCCTTAGCCTTGAAGCCCTGTGTGCAGAGGAGGAACGAGGAGAAAGGAACCGGGAACGAGGAGATAAAAATCCTCGTTCCTCGCTCCTAGTTCCTCGTTCCTACTTTGACACACTTTCGGTCAACTGCTGAGGGGCTCCCGCCGATTTTGTTGGAACGCTGGTTATTATAGCTTGTGGGGGCTATCTTGTCAATTTCCCATTCATCCCTGCCATTCCGAAGATAGCGTCCGCCGAATCGGATGGGGTATTTCGAAAAGAATTGACATTATCCGTAGGTGATGCTATAACCCCTATAAGACCTCCTTTGACGGCGATGGTACAACAGTTCTTCTCAGGAAAAGTCAGAAAGATTGAAGAGGGAGGCGATAACGGTGAAATCACTCGTCATTATCAAAAGAGGGGAAGATGGGAGAGCGCTCGCATATGAGGCGATGAGAGAGATGAAAGCCTCTCAGAACCTTTCAGGAAGAGTCCTTATCAAGCCGAATATAACGACGAACATGCCAGCCTCAACAGGAGTGACGACCCATCCATCCATAGTGGAGGGGGTGCTTCAATATTTGAGGGAGGAGGGCGATTTCGAGCTAATTATAGCTGAAGGGGGTGGATGTGATATCTCAAAGGCTTTTGATGAGCTCTCGTTCTCCGAGCTGGCGAGAAGATACGATGTAAAATTAGTTGACCTGAACAGGGACATCTCCATAACAGTGTCCGTTGAAAACCCTATCAGCCAGAAGGAGTTTCCGATCGCGAAGACCGTTCTTGAGAGCGACTGTATAGTCAATCTCCCATGCCTGAAGATCCATGGGGGACCGATGCAGGTGACACTCTGCATGAAGAACATGATGGGATTCATCACGCCCCCAAGCTATCGCGCTTCCATCATGCATACGGATTTCAATCGGCGGATGATCGATCTCCTAAAGGTGGTGAGGCCCGATGTGAACATAATTGATGGGATAGTCGGACATGAAGGAGGGGAGATAATCGGAGATCCTGTGGGGAGCAAGGTTATAATCGCAAGCAAGGATTTCGTCGCCGCAGATGCCGTTGGGGCCGCTGTCATGGGATTTTCCGAAGGGGAGGTGAAACATATCTGTTTGGCTGAAGCCTTCGGGTTTGGAAAAGCGAAGTTAAACGATATAGAGATCAGAGGGGAAAGGATTGAATCCGTAAGAAAACATTTCAGGAGAGCCTAGCCTTCAGGATATCCTCATTTCTATCGTGTTTCCCCTTTTCGATGATCATGAGCTCCCCACTTTACGATAGGAGTCTGATCTATCCTGGTTATGACGACGGATTCAAGGGAGAGGCCGTTTTCAAACAGATCATCCCTGATCGCCTTAAGGACGGCTTCGGTGAACTCATCACGTCTTTTGACCAGATCCTCTATCTTCATCTCCGCAACGACGGCTCTCAATGCACCCTCAGCTTTTGGCCTAACGAATTCTCGAATCGTTTCCGGCGTCAATGCCCTTTCTCCTAAGCTCCTGGCGGCTCTCAGGATCTGCTCCTCTACAGGTTCGATCCGAACGTAGAAGACGGCCTCGATATCGGCTCTGTTGAAGTCCCTCGTGATGAGAGCATCACGCCCCTTACGTGAGACCTCTATCCGAACTGAGTTCAGAGAAACGGGTCTGACCTCATGGAATATCCTATTGATCCACATTCCACCTGTGATCCTGACCTTCGCCCCTCCGCCGCCTGTCCGCACAAGTGCCTCATCAGATCTGGGGCGTTTATATCTATAGATAATACCGACGAGGGTTGATCCCCCAAGCAATAGGATCAGCAAAGAGATAAGGATAAAGAAGTCCATCTCGTTCTCATCCCCTTCACTTTAATTTTACCGCAAGCGGGCTGGCGGTGTCATGTAAAACCATGTATAATAGCGGTCGCCAATCTTTTGCATATCTCATGAACTGGATGCTGAAGATAGTTTAAGCTTGACGTTGGGGGAAGATTGTGATAAGATTTCTCTGATTTCAGGTGACAGGGAGCGCGATGAAGAGCGAGGGAGAACACAGGAAGGATATAGTAGAGGTCTGCAGAAGGATATATAACAAGGGATATGTGGCTTCAAATGACGGCAATGTCAGCGTGAGGATCTCCGATGATGAGGTGATCGCCACGCCGACGGGGATGAGCAAGGGATTTCTGACGACCGACCAGCTCGTCAAGGTCAATATGGAGGGGGAGAAGCTCGAAGGGTATCTTAACCCTTCATCTGAGATAAAGTTTCACATCAGGGTTTACAGGGAACGGCCGGATGTCAGGGCGGTCGTTCACGCCCATCCGCCGATAAGCACCGCCTTCGCCGTGGCAGGTGTTCCCCTGGACGAGTTGATTCTGCCCGAGGTGATCCTCACACTCGGCATCGTTCCGATAGCCCCTTATGCCCCGCCCTCGACCGAGGAACTGGCCGATAAGGTGGGCGAGTATATAAGATGCTGTGATGCTGTGTTGCTGGCCAATCACGGGGCGCTGACGGTCGGACCGGACGTTTACAGCGCGTACTACAAGATGGAGACCTTGGAACATTTCGCCCATATCCTCTGGATAGCCCGATCGTTGGGAGGGCCGAAACAGCTCAGCGAGGAGGATGTGGGAAGATTGATGGAACTGAGGGAGAGGTTCCGAATTTCCACCAAGAACCCGCTATGCGATCAGTGTCCCGTGCTCAAGGCAGCACAGGCATTCGTCGATGGTATCCCTTTGAACGTGCCCGCTGTGGAGTCAGCCTCTCGGATGTCCGACGAGGAGTTGGTCGATAAGATCACTAAGATGGTGCTGAAGGAGCTTGAAAGATCATGAGATCGCTGTGGTCACAGGTGAAAAAGCTTAAAGGCATACCCAGCATCTACGTGCGGGAGGGCTGGGATGAGGACGCTCAAAGGGTGCTCCCTGAGAGTTTTCTGCCCAAAACCATTCTAAGTGAAAACCCCGATCTGAAAGGATACGTCGAGACCTTCTATCAGCTCATCGATATGACGGTCCGCGAGCTTAAAAGGGCGAGGAACACCGAGGTGCTGAAGGATATAAGCTATAATCTGCCGCGATTTCTGGCCGGGGGCGACGTGGAGGACGCCCTGGAATATATAGAGGAGCTGGGAAGGTTTTCAAAGGAGTCCAGAGATCAGGCGGAGAGGTTGCTCAGAAGGATGAGCGAGGAGTATCCGAAGGTGAGGGAGAGGGGGATTTTAGTTGAGGCCAAGCTGGATAACCCATGTATTCTCATCAGGCTTCTGGCCGCGGGGCTTTACAGCGAGGATCGGCTGATGCTCAGACAGGTGGCGGAGGTCTTCGACGTGGAAAGGCTCCAAGCCCTCACGGAAGATGAGCCGAGGAAGGGGATGGATAAGTCTATCCACTTCCTCTATCTGGGGCTCGTCGACAGAAAACTCAGCGGGTTTCAGGGAAACAGACGCGCCGCTAGGGAGATACTCAAGGTGTTCGAGGAGAGATACGGGCATGACGATTATATGAGGGATTGTATAGAGAAATTGAGGAGGTATTTTTGAAACTAACAGGAGGTCAATGGGAAAATGGCAAATGAAGCGCTTGGGATGATCGAAACGAGAGGTTTGGTCGGCTCCATCGAGGCGGCCGATGCCATGGTCAAGGCCGCCAATGTCAAGCTTATCGGCAAGGTTCTGGTCGGCGGCGGATACGTCACCGTTATGGTGAGAGGCGACGTCGGCGCCGTCAAGGCGGCAGTTGAGGCCGGAGCCGAGGCAGCTAAGGCCGTCGGTGAACTCGTATCCGTCCATGTCATACCCAGACCTCACTCCGAGGTGGAGTCCATACTGCCCGGCGGCTCAGGCGAGACAAGCGAAATTTGAATCTAGGGGAGTGCCATGGCTGAGATAGATCAGGATAAGATAAGGGAGATCGTGATACAGGTTGTGCGCTCCCTGAGGGAACAGGGGAGCTTGCCCGAAAGGGCATCGCAGCCCTCCAGACCGGTGGTCAGAACCTCGCGGGAAGGCGTCTTCGATGATGTTGACGAGGCGGTAAAGGTCGCTAAGGAAGCTCAAAGACAGCTGATGCAGATCGGTATGGAGGGGAGAAAACGCATAATACAGGCGATGAGGGATGCTGCCCTGAAGAACTCTGAGATGCTTGCCAGGATGGCCGTCGAGGAGACGCAGATGGGCAGATATGAGCACAAGGTGATAAAAAACCAAAATGCCGCCCTCTATACGCCCGGGGTCGAGGATATCCTCCCTCAGGTTCAGACGGGCGATAATGGTATGACCCTTGTCGAGCGCGCGCCGTTTGGGGTGATAAACGCCATCTGCCCTATCACCAATCCGACCTCTACCGTGATCAACAACGGAATCTGCATGATCTCCGCCGGAAATTCCATCGTGTTCAGCCCACACCCCGGCGCTAAGGAATGCACCATCAGGACGATGACGATATTGAACCAGGCTATCGTCGAGGCAGGCGGTCCCCCGAATCTGATGGTGGCCATGCGTGAGCCAAGCCTGAGGCTGGCTAAACAGATAATGGATCATCCCGATGTGGACGTGATAGTCGCCACAGGCGGTGGCAGCGTCGTAAGGGCGGCGCTTTCAAGCGGCAAAAAGGCCATAGCCGCTGGCCCCGGAAATCCTCCCGTCGTGGTGGATGAGACAGCGGACGTGGCAAAGGCGGCCAGAGATGTGACCGAAGGCGCCTTCTTCGACAACAATATCCTCTGTATAGGGGAGAAATCTGTCTTCGTCCTCCAGAGCGTCGCGGACGAGTTCATCAGAGGGATGATCGAAAACGGATGTTATCTGTTGAAAGAGAACGAGCTGAAGGCAGTCGAATCCCTGGTCATTCAGGACGGACATCCCGCCAGAGAATATATAGGCAAGGACGCCTCCTATATCCTTCAACATGCCGGTATCAGAGCAAGGGATGAGATCAAGGTGTTGATATTCGAGACCAATCCCGACCATCCGATCGTGGTCGAGGAGTTCCTGATGCCGATCGTCCCGATAGTCAGGGCCAGAGATTTCAGGGAGGCAGTTGAGATGGCCGTCAAGACCGAGGGTGGCAACAGACATACGGCGATCATCCACTCCGGAGACATATCCAGGATAACCGAGTTCGCAAGGGCGATCCGGACGACCGTGCTTGTGGTCAACGGGCCTTCATACGCGTGCGTCGGAGAGGAAGGAGAAGGATTCGTAGCCATGTCGATGGCAGGACCAACAGGGGAGGGATTTACCAAACCCTCCACGTTTACCCGCGAAAGGCGTGTAACCCTGGTTAAAGGCATCTCGGTTAACACCCTTCTATAAAGCGGGGTGAGCGGGAAATGAGAGATTCAACTGCTGTGATGGCGGTTACCTCCGTCAGCAACTTCATACAGGTGAGATCAGAGGAGGCGCGGAATAGACTCTTCGCGGGAAGCGAGCCGGCGAGGGAGTACGCGGCGATCGCTCGTAGCAAGATGAAGGCCAACAGGATACAGGACACCGGAACGAAAGCGATCGAAAACGTAAGGGAATACGTGAGGATGCTTTCAGAGGGAACCAAACCCGGGCTCATAATCGATAAGCTTCTTTGATCCGCAAGGCCCTCGGACGATAAGAAGCCGGGGGAGGTTGATAGATGTGTGATGTAAAAACCGAAAAAAGGAGGAGATCAATGCGTAAAGCCAGAACGATTATGGTCGCCCTCATGGCCTTCTCCCTGTTAGGCCTGATCTCCCTTAACGGTTGCACCAGAGGGCAGGCGCTGAGGAATCTGCCACCCATATTCCCCTCGGAGGAACAGCCCCCCGAGGCCAAGATCGATCCGAAAACCAAGACGATCTCGATCACCAAAGATGATGTGACCGTCTCCGTCCAATATTGGAGGAAATACGACCTCGATAGGAGGTTCAACGTTGGGTCTATGACCTCGCCCTTCTATTACAAGGAATCCTGGAAGCAGAGCGAGAAGGTTGACGTCTTCTACGTCACCGTCCAGAACAACAGCAAACGGAAGATCATCGTCGATCCTGCCAAGTGTTATATGATGGACAACCGCGAGAACAAATATATCCCCCTGACCTATGACCTTCTGGTCGAAAGGTTCAGGATGAGAAGGATGATGGACGTCGCCGTTAAGAATGGGCTTAATAAGGCCAGGGAGATACTACTTGAAACCCGGCTTCCTGCCGACAAAACGTTGAAGCCCGGTGAAAAGGCTGAAGGGTTTGTCCCGTTCACCATGACGGTTCTCAGGGCGCAGAAGGTCTTCGTTCACGTCCCTATCACCTTCGTGCCCGAAAAGCCCACAGGGAGGTATGAGTCCACGGAGTTCGTCTTCAACTTCAAACATGACACGGCGATCAGAATGGCACAGCCGGCTACGGTGAGATTCTGATCCGCCGCAGGGGAATGGGGTGTTTACTCCTGGATACCCCATCCCCCAGGCTTTACCCGCAGGGGGAAAACAAACATGGGGAAGCGGTCGGTAATTATCATCCTTATCGCCTCAATTTGGATCTTCGCTGGATGTTCCGAGGACCTACATCAAAATCCGTTTGACCCTCAAAACGTCAGAACGGCCGGAGCACCGGTTGAACTCTCGCTCATCCCAGGGGATAGCCAGATAACCATCTCGTGGAGGGGGATCGGGCTTAAGGGTGTAAAAGAATACAGGATATACAGGGCCTTTACGGGCGATCCCGTCCCTCAGTTCAAAATGATAGCGGAGATACCCGTAGAGATCGACCCGGCGACCGGCAAGGAGAGGGCTGAGTATAAGTATGTCGATTCGGGACTTAAGAACGATCCGAAGAGGGATGGGGAAAGGCTCTTTTACATCTATAGGGTCTCATATGTGGATGAAAATGGGGTGGAGGTGCCCGATCCGAGCCTGCCGCTTGAGCCCGAGTATGAGCCGGGATCGGATGAACTACCCGTGGTCTGGCATTACGTGCAGGGTGCCCCCAGTGTGCCTCCTCCTCCCATCAAGCCCATGCTGGGACAGCCGCAGGATTTGAGGGTGACGCTGCTATGGCCGGATTATGTCCCGCCGGAGGATATCGCCGCGTACAGGGTTTACGGGGCGGTCGTTCGGAGCAAGGATGAGGTGCCGGAGAAGCTGAATCTGCTGTATGAGCTGAAATACGACAAACTGTATCCGCTCAAGCCCGAGGAACAGTATTTCATCGATATTGATTTCAAAAGGGACAAGACGATCAAGGCGTATAAGGTGGTCGCCGTCGACGGGTTCGGCGTTGAGAGTCGATCTGAGCTCTTCTATGCCGAATCGCCTAATCTGCCCCCTCCAGCTCCCGTCATAGTGAGGATGATCCCTGAGCCCCGGCAGAACGTATACAACATCACCATCATCTGGAAGAAGGTGAACGTTCCGGATATCGCCGGATACAGGATTTACAGTCGTGATCCGACCGGAGGATTCTGGGAGCTGAAGGCGACCATCAATGATCCGAACGCCACCAAATACAAGGTCATGGGTGAAAGATACGTCATAGGCCCTATGGGCATATCTCTCAGGGAATATACCATGACCGCTTTCGATAACACGCCCAGGGAGGACGGATCGTATGACGAGAGCCCGCTTCCTGAAATCACCAAACCCTCTCAACCCCCTCAGGCTCCAGGGGAAGGCAGGTGAAAGGATGATACGGCGAAGACTAATTTTGGTCCTGATGATCTTATCCCTTCCAATTGCCGCGGTTGAATCGGCGATCGCAATCGAGGTTGAGATTCCGCTCACGCCGACGCTTATGCGGATCCCGACCGCCGAGACGCTCGGAGAAGGGGGATATCATCTCTCTCTTAGCATGATCAGATATAGGAAGAAGATACCTCAGAATCCCGAATCCAACCCGATCTACCAGAAGGTGGCGGTGGGCGATTTCTTCAAAGAGCTGCACAGCGTGTCGTTCGAGGCTCAATCTTACCTAGTGCCTCTAAAGCTCTGTTACGGGATCTCCGACAGATTGGATCTCAACCTCGGCATGACCCTCAGCACGGATCAAGGGCAGAAGATCATAGAGGATTACTATGAGGTTCACAAGGGGGAGATGAAGGTCGCCAGGGTCTACCGTCAGCCGATATTCGACGTGAACCTGGGCTTCAAATACATCATCAAGCCCGAGATGGGCGATGGGCTTCCGTCCCTGGCGGTTGGCGCGACGGCGGAGATCGGATACACGGGCGATGACAGGGTCGATTCGGCCGGGCAGTTCGTGGACGACACGCCCGCGGACGGCTTCCCCTTCTTCGGCATGGGGATATATCTGGCCGGAACTGAGAAGCTGAACCTCTTCAAACTCCACAGCGGCGTCGGCGCATATAGCTCCTCGAAGCTTCAGAGGACGGCGGATTCGCTCATGGTTTACTTTTTCGGCGGAGCTGAGGTGGCCTTCACCGAGCAGCTCTTCGGCATAGGAGATGTAGTCACCAAAAGGGCGGTGAATAGCTCCGAGATGGGCACATCGATAGCCGTTGGGCTTAAATACCTGTTCGGCGGACCGACCCTCAACGCGGGGTTTGGAACCGCCCCCGAGCTTATCCTCAGCATAACCTCTCCTGGCAGGAAGGCTGAGGCGATCAAGCCGGCCACCCCCGGCGAGACGGAGGCACCGCTGTTTTGACTATGTGCAGGTTGATTCTAACCGGGACGGTCATCATATTCGCCCTCTTTTCGTGTAAGGAGAGGGATCAAGATATAGGTATGGAATCTGGATCGGAGATAGAGCTGCCCAACCCCAGATACCGAAGCGACGTTTCCCTCGAGGAGGCATTGCTCAAGAGAAGATCCGTGCGAGATTACACCGATGAGCCGCTCACGCTCCAGGAGGTCTCACAGTTGCTGTGGGCAGCTCAGGGCATCACCGACCCGCGCGGATTCAGAACCTCCCCCTCCGCCGGGGCCACGTATCCTCTCGAGACCTACCTTGTGGCGGGGAACGTCGATGGGCTCGCCTCGGGGCTGTATCGTTATGTTCCGGGTCGGCATGTGATCGTCAAACTCATGGACGGAGACCTTCGGTCACAGTTGAGCAAGGCGGCGCTGGGTCAGGAGTGCGTGAAGAGGGGAGCTATAGATATTGTGTTCACGGCCATCTACGAGAGAACCACGTGGCGATATGGCAGGCGAGGCATAAGATACGTGCATATGGAGATCGGCCATGCCGCACAGAACGTCTATCTCCAAGCTGCCGCCCTCAACCTCGGCACGGTTGCCGTGGGAGCGTTCTACGACAACAAGGTAAAGAAGATACTGAATTTGCCTAAAGGGGAGGAGCCGCTTTACATCATGCCCGTTGGAAGGAGGAGAAGATGAGGGCCGTCGTTCAGAGGGTGAGCGAGGCGTCGGTCTCCGTCGACGGGGAGATCGTCTCGAGAATCGGCAAAGGGTTGCTTATCCTCTTAGGCGTCGGAGCGGACGATACGGAGAGCGACGCCGAGTATCTGGCGGACAAGATCGCCAATTTGAGGATCTTCGAGGACGAGAAGGGCAAGATGAACCTCTCCGTCCTCGATGTCGGAGGCGAGGCCATGGTGGTCTCTCAGTTCACGCTCTACGGCGATTGCCGAAAAGGGAGACGTCCCAGCTTCACCCAGGCGGCGAAACCCGATAAGGCCCAAGCCCTCTATTCCTATTTCATCCTCCGCCTCAGAGAGGAAGGCGTGCCCACCCGAGAGGGCGTGTTCCAGGCTCATATGAAGGTAAACCTCACAAATGACGGCCCCGTAACGATACTTCTGGACAGCGGGAAGTCCTTCTGATGTCTCCCGAGAGGTTTATCGGATACTTCATAGATTATCTCAGGGTTGAAAGAGGAGCCTCGCCGAACACGATCGCCTCTTATGAGACCGATCTGAGGGATTTCCTCGCCTTTCTCGAACCCCTGAAGGTGCGTTTCCCCGACGATGTGAGTCGGGACGTTATAAGGGGATACGTCGAATCGCTCAGCCGTAGGGGCATGAGCTCAAGCAGCATCTCGCGCCATATCTCCTCCCTGAGGAGCTTTTACAGATTTCTTATGGCCGAGAGACTGATCGATGAATCTCCGGTTGATGGGATCGAGCCGCCCAAGGGATGGGCGAGGCTGCCGACGGTGCTGAGCATCGATGAGGTGGAGAGACTGCTCTCGGTATATGAGAGGGCGGAGAGGCCCATCCAGCTTAGAAACAAAGCCATCCTCGAGCTGCTTTATGCCACCGGAGTGAGGGTATCGGAGCTCGTATCGCTTCGAACGGATGACATCTCAGCTGAGCTGGGATATCTGAGATGCAAAGGCAAGGGGGATAAGGAACGTCTCGTGCCCATAGGTAGTCCTGCTTTGAAGGCGTTGGAGGAATACCTTAAAAGGGGGCGACCTTGTCTTACAGGCTCTCGATCCCAACCCTGGCTTTTTCTCAACCGTAATGGGGATAAGCTCAGCCGACAGGCCGTATGGAAGATGATAAAACAGGCCATAAAGCTGGCGGGGATAGAGAAGAACGTCTCACCTCATACCCTCAGACATTCGTTCGCCACACATATGCTTGAGCGGGGCGCCGACCTGAGATACCTTCAGGAGATGCTCGGCCATTCGAACATCTCTACCACCCAGATCTACACCCATATAAGCCGTGAGAGGCTCAGAGACCTTCACAAAACCTTCCATCCCAGAGGGTAGGATGAAGCCGGCAGATCGCCTCCCGGAGAACATCCGGAAGTTTCTGAGACGAATAGGCAGGGTAGGGGAGGACGCGGGGATTCAGACGTATGCCGTCGGCGGGTTCGTCAGAGATCTCATCCTCGGCGTGCCGAATCTCGATCTGGATGTGACCGTCGAAGGGGATGGAAGGAGTTTTGCCGAAATGCTGGCCCGCGAGATGGGAGGTGAGGTGATCTCATATGACAGGTTCGGCACGGCTACTCTCTCGCTCAGAGAGGGCCCTATCAGGAGAATGGATGTCGTCACGGCGCGCAGGGAAAGATATCCTCATCCCGGCGCCCTGCCGGAGGTCGAACCCGGAACGATCCGTGAGGATCTGTTCAGGAGGGATTTCACCATAAACGCGATGGCCATGGCCCTGAATCCGAATCGCTTCGGCCAGATCGTCGATCTCTACGGCGGATTGAGGGATCTGAGAGAGGGGATCATCAGGGTTTTGCACGATATGAGCTTCATAGACGACCCCACCCGTCTTTTCAGATGCGTGAGGTTCGAGACGAGATACGACTTTGTCGTCGAGCCGCACACGAGTTCGCTGTTTAGGCGAGCGGTAGATGATGAGATGCCGTTCAGGGTCAGCAGACAACGCATCTGGCATGAGATGAGGCTCATACTGGCGGAGGATCTTCCCGAAAAGCCGATCAAAAGGATGCGTGAGGTGGGACTTCTTCGCTTCGTTAACCCCGACGTGGACGCGTCCGATGAGACGATACGCCTTTTCGGCGGAATACGTCGGGCGTTGGATCTGCTTCGCAAATTAGGGATCAAAGATGTGATGGATCTCCCGCTCGTGTATTTCGCCGCCATGATATGCCACTTTCATCTTGATGCCATCAGGGCGATCTGCCGGGAGTTCTCGCTCTCAAGGGAGGAGGAGCGGATATTGATGGATTCCAAGGAGATACTAGGCGTGGAGGTGGGAAGAAGCAGAAGCGAGATATACAGGGCGTTTGAGGGGAGGTCACCCGAGTCGCTGCTATTTTTACTTGCCAAAACGGGTGATGAACGGGTAAAATCTTCTGTCGTCGAATACCTCAAAGAGCTCAGGCATATCGAGCCGATCGTATCGGGCGACGACCTGAAAAAGATGGGATTGAAGCCCGGGCCGATCTTCGGCGAGATATTGAGGGAGGCGTTTGACGCCCAGCTTGACGGCGAGCTGAAATCGAGGTATCAACTGGAAAAATTCCTGATCAGCAGGGGGTATATGCGGTGTCGTTGAACATACCGAATTTGATCCTTTCCTTCGGTTTTGTGATCATACTTCTCTCGTTTCACGAATACGCCCATGCGACCGTGGCGAGCTGGCTCGGGGACAGGACGGCGGAGATGGCGGGACGTAGGACGCTCAACCCTGCCGCACATATAGACCCCTTCGGCACGATACTGTTGCCTCTGATGCTGCTTCTGGCCGGCATGCCGGCCTTCGGCGGAGCGAAGCCCGTGCCGGTTGACCTCAGATCCCTGAGGAACCCAAAGAGGGATCACGCCCTTATAGCGCTGGCCGGGCCGATGATGAACATCCTGCTCGCCTTCGGGGGAGTGATACTGATAAGGCTGCTGCTTATTAAACCCACGCCCTTGACGGTGAACCTCGTGAGCAAGATATTGATCATACCGGTCTGGATAAGTCTCTATCTCGCTGGCTTTAACCTGATCCCGATCCCTCCCCTGGATGGATTCAACATACTTCTTGGGATACTGCCGCGCAGACATGCCTATGAGTTCGCAAAGCTCGAAAGATATAGCATGCCCCTGCTGATGGGATTGATCTTCATCCCATATCTCCTGAGGATACCGAATCCGGTTTTCATCTTTATCAGGGGCATAGCCGCCGGACTTTTCACGATTATGACTAAAATGGTTGGAATGTGATGGAGGTTGATCGGAATGA
>CAZHVH010000058.1:0-12705 GCA_964535855.1 uncultured bacterium | reverse complement strand
GGGTATGCCAGTATGATACAATGGCTCCTGCCCGATGTCAAGCGCGGGATGTTTACTGATCTACCCCCAGTTTTATCACCCCCTTTCAAGAGCTCAGAGGAGATAAGGAGAAATAAGGCTCCAAACGAAACTCCTTCCAAGAATCCCTCACCACCCGCCTTATCACACTAACCAAAGAGTATACCTTCCTCCTGGCATAAAGCTCCCTCATCCATCTATATGCGGACTTTTCAAACTTCATCATCAACAATCCCATACAGATACTCACCAGAGCGAACATCATCTCCACCCTACCTTGATCCATCCTTCTCAATACCAGATGCTTGAATCCGAACAGGCTCTTCAGATCCCTGAAACACTCCTCTATCTGCATCCGTAGCTTGTAGATCAGATGCAAACCGAAAACTGAGTTGGATACCACGACGATGGTCGGATTACCTCCGTCTGCGATGGTCACGTGGGTTTATCGCCCTGCTACGGCATTTCGGATTGATGGAACGTCATCCGCGCAACGAAATCCGACGTCTGTGGCTCCTGCCCGAACCTTTCGCGTTCTTCCTGCTGTGGCTGTGGGGACGTGAAGGTTCCTTTCTGGAGGCCGAGCGCGATGAAATATGGGAGATATTGCAACTGACCGATCAACTCCGGGAGGAACTGCTCTCGGAAGGAGAGGTGCGAGGATGGTGGCGCTACCAAAGGCTTGGGGGGATCGTGGAGTTTCAACCTCAGTTTTCAAACCCTGAGGAGTGGCTGTATCATGGGTTGGCATGAGGTGATAGGGGAGTTGGAGGGAAAATTAGAGGGCACATTGAAGGGTACGTACCGTCCTTTGGATGGAATACCCTTCTTCCGGGTTCAATATCCCCCCTCCGAGGAACGCGAAGCGCTTCGACAGTTTCGTCTTCTGGCGGAACGTCTGTCCAAGCGTGGATGGAGATCAGAATGTGTTTCGCTTACCGATATGTTCCGGGAGGCGCTCCTCGATCTGTTGGGTTGTCCGCCCTCCCAGCTTTCGGAACGGTTGAAGCTCCTGGAGAGGGGACAGGATAGATCCGAGTTGCAGGAACGCCTCTCGGAGTATCTGCCTTATGAGATAGTGAAAGCCATTCAGGGGTTTCTGTCGGGATCATCATCCCAAGATGTAGTCGTGTTACTTCGAATGGGAGCGCTCTATCCCTTCCTTCGACCATCATCGCTTCTCTCAATGATGGAGGGACAGATATCGTGTGTGGTGGTTCTGCCCTATCCGGGCACCACCTTAGGGGCGATGCTAGATGCCCCTCCTGCCGATCCACACGGCGGATATTACAGAGGCGAGGTGATCCAATGGCGATAAAGGATTTGCTTCAGAGAGATCCATATCGTGAGATCACAACCGTCGTGAAGATCACCGACCATGACCCTCAGAAGGTCTGGCGTGAGATGGACGAATATGTGCCGACGGAGACGATTAAGGGTTATTCTCGCGAGATACTGGATGTCCTCCTCGATACGCGTCGGGGAGCTACTGAGCGGGTCTGCATATGGGTATCGGGTTTTTTCGGCTCCGGTAAGAGCCATTTCCTGAAGGCCCTGGGCTACCTGCTTGAAGACCGTCCTCTCCGGGATAACGACGGACAAACCCACTCCTCCAGCGAGCTGTTGAGTCGAAAGCTGGGGGTGGAAAGCTTTCTGCCCCTTCTGACCAAGGAGTTCAGGGTGAAGGTGATCTACATCAACCTGCTGGACTGCGATCCTCAAAATCCCCGCCGTCCCACCTTCAGCAGGCTTATCTACCGCGATTTACTGAGGGAGAAAGGGCTATCGCCGGAGTTCTGGGTCGCCGCATGGGAGACGGAGATCCAGGGTCTAGGCAAATGGGAGGAGTTCAGGAGATGGGTGCAGGAAAACTTCGGCCGATCCTGGGAGGATGAAAGGCGGTTGAACGCGGAGACGGTGCTTCGAAAGGCTCTGGCGGATCTGTTTCCCGACCGCTATGGAGATGGAGATGAAGAGGCCGTCGGAATAGCCATTCGAAACAGCAAGGAGAGCTTTTCAGGCATCACCCCCTCCCAAGTCGTCCAGGCGCTCCGAGATGAGGCGGAAAGGCTAAATCCGACCGATGGACGACTGGTCGTTCTGCTCGATGAGGTCGGGCTTTACATCGGCGATAGCGTCGAACGCCTTACCGATCTCAACTCTCTGGCCGAACAGGTAGTTCAAGGGGGAGAGGGAAAGGTCCTGCTCATCGCCACCGCTCAAGAGGCTCTGACGGAGATGGTTCCTCGCCTGACCTCCGACCGTCAGATGCTGGAATGGCTGCGCGATCGGTTCCGAGTCCGTCTGGGGTTACAGCCGACCGAAGTTCAGATCGTCATCGCCCAGCGCCTGCTGGCGAAAACCCCTCAGGGAGCATCTCAGCTCTCGGACATGTATCGCTCACACCAGGGCAATCTTCTGTCCGCTTTGCTCCTGAGCCCATACGGTGAAAGGGAGTTCGTCGAGCAGTATCCGCTGCATCCCTATGCCGTCGAGCTCATACAGAACATCATGGGAGCGATGCGCGGTTCGATAGAGGAGGCGCGAAAGCTGAGCGGCTCAGAACGATCCATGCTGAAGCTCACCCAGGCGATCCTGACCGGAGAGGGAGGGATCACCGAGGGAGCGGAGCAAGAGGTCGGTTGGCTTGTGCCTTTGGATCTCTTCTATGATGCCCTGAAACCCGACCTGCAGTCGGAGCAGGTGCGCCTGATGGAGGAGATCGAAAAACTTGGGGATATCAATGGTCTTCCCATCGTCCGCATAGCAAAGGCTCTGTTCCTGCTTCAACATCTTCGAGCCCGTCTCCCCTGCTCCGTGGAGAACCTATCCTCCACGCTTGTGGATCGGGTTGACGTTGACTTTCGATCCCTGAAGGAGAAGGTGAAACTGGGGTTACAAAAGCTGCAGGAGAAAGGCTGGGTGGTGGAGGAGGAGGGCGGATATCGGCTGCTCACACAGGCCGAACACGCATTGGAGCGGAATGTCCGTGAAAATTGGCCTACCCCGGCCGAGCTTCAAAAGGAGACGGTGGAGCTCATCGGCAGGATATTGAGGGATTTCCGATACGAACACGGGATGATCCGGCGCAGGCTGAGCGTTTCCCTATCGGTGGACGGTGAACCGATCCGCGAGGGGGAGCTGAAGGTGGAGCTGTTCACGCCGTTCGCCGATCTAACGGAGGATGAGATCCTCGAAAGAAGCGTCCTTGAGCCTGGGACGATCTTCTGGAAGGCGGGTGAGGAGGGGGAGATCAGACAGATACTGGAGCGCGTCATCGCCGTTAGGAAAACCTTGAATCAGTGGCGACACCGATCGCTGACGTCCCAACAGGAGGAGTATCGCTCCCGCATCGAGCGTGAGACGCGAAACCTCGAACAGGTCCGTCTCCCCGAGCTCATCCGCCGGGCATTTCTTCGCGGGAAACTCCTTATCGCCGGAAGCGAGGTGAGCCCGTCCGGGACGGACATAAGCTCCGTTTTGCGTCATCACCTCAGAGAGATCGCAGATCGGCTCTACACCGAGTTCATAGACAGACGACCGGCCAGGGAGGAGGAGTGCGCCGCCATACTCAACTGGAGTCCCGGGACGGCTCTCCCGAGCATATACGTCCAGCTCAACCTCATATCGAACTCCGGGCGGATCAGCCATGACTCCGGGCTGTTGGCCACGGTCAAAGCGGAGCTGGATCGCCGAAAACGGATGGGCGTAGATCTTTCGGGCAGAGCTCTTACGGAACATTTCGAGAAGGCCCCCTATGGTTGGGACCCTCGCTTGCTACGCCTGTTCGTCGCCACGTTGTTCAAGGCGGGACTTGTCGGAGTTAAATATCAGAACCGTCTACTCACCGATCCCACCGACCCACAGGCCCGCCCGATCTTCGCCGGCACCCGCGACTTCCAGAGGGCCACCTTCGAGCTCCTCCCTGAGGTGGATTGGCGGCGCGCAAGCGAGCTATGTTCCTCCATCTTCAGCGTTCAGGGCGGAGATACCTTCGAGCGCACAGCGGCGATCGTAGGCGAACAGGCCCAGAGGTGGGGTCAGGAGGCACGACAACTGGCCATCCGTTGCCGGGATAACGGCCTGCCAGATCATTTCGATCGAACCTGCGAGGAGGTATCAAATCTCCTCGTCGAGATCTCTCAACGCTCCGATCCCAACGCCCGGTTGCGTCAGTTCCTGGAGATCGCCGAAACGCTCTCGGAGAAGATGCGGACCATACGTGAGCTGAAGGATTTCCCGTTCGACGGATACCGGCGGGTGCGCCGTTTCACCGATGCCACCGAGGACTGGGCGAGCTTCCTTTCAGGCGAAGCTCAGGAACGTCGGGGGCTTCTGAGAGACGGGTTGACTGCCCTCGATCTTCCGAACCGATGGGGATCGCTGAAGGAGGATTACTCCTTTCTGCTGGATCGGTATCGTTCCGATTACGCCGAAGCTCACCGCCGTTTCCAGGAGGCGGTCCACCAAGCGCTGGAGATGGTTCGAGGACATGAGGCATTCCAGCATAAACCCGATGAGGCCGAACGTCTCCTTGAGCCGATCCAGTCCCTCATCTGCGACGCCTCAGATCCGATGCCGGACGAGGATACATTTCGTTGTCCGATCTGCCGACGCTCGCTTATCTCCCTGGAGCCGTCCCTCATCCAGAAGATCCGTCGGGAGGTGGAGGATCGTCTAAACGCTCTGATCCCTCCGACCGATGAGTTCCCGAAACCCCTCTCCCTCAGACGTGTCCTTGAACGGGAGGGCGATCTGGATGAGCTTTTCGACGAGCTGCGTCGTTATCTACGACGGGTGAATCGGCCGGTGAGGATACGAGTGGATGCCAGGGTGAAGGAGGATTAAGGGCTATGGATCGCGAGGAAAGAGCTCAAATCAGGAGGATGGTCCTGGAGTGTCGCAGGATACTTGAATCCGAGTTGGACGAGCTCCTTCGGCTTCACGGCCTGCTTTCCGACAGGAAGATCTCCGTGCCGTCCGATAGACAAGAGACGCGGTCGGTCATAGAGGAGGCGTTGAACCGGGAGTCCGGGGATTACGCCGAGGCGCGCAGACGATACCTCAAACACGCCGCCTTCACCCTACTCAACCGATTTTTGGCGTTGCGGGTCTCGGAAGCCACCGGGCTTATCAAGGAGACCGTTCTGACCCGCCCTGAATACGGAGATCGCTCAAGACGGGAGAGGGATTTGGCCGATGCCGATCCCAACCTGGCAGTTCAACCGGAGCGTCTGGCGCATGAGGCGTTGAGGGAGGCGTTCGCCGAGATGGAGGAGCAGATCCCCATCCTCTTCCGATCGACCGACCCCTACGCGCTTCTGCTGCCCCGCCTATAGGGAGCTACGGCGGGTATTGGAGGAGGTGCCGGAACGGTTATGGAATGAGTATGAAACCCTGGGATGGGCGTATCAGTTCTTCAACAGCGAGGAGAGAGAGGAGATCCGAAGGAGATTACGCCGCAATCCGAAACCGGACGATATCCCTCCCATCAACCAGTTCTACACCGTCGGCTGGATCGTTAAGTTCCTCGTCCATAACACCTTGGGCCGACTCTGGCTGGAGAGACACCCCGGCTCATCCCTGCGCCACGAGCTCGACTATCTCGTCCCGGTGCGAAACGATTTCCGTTCGCCTGAGGGGTTTCCGCCGTCTGTGAGCGAGTGGAAGGTTCTCGATCCCGCCTGCGGCAGCGGGCATTTCCTGCTGGGATCGTTCGATCTGCTTCTGAAGATGTGGCGGGAGGAGAAGCCCGAGCTGCCTCCATGGAGAATTCCATCTTTGATCCTTGAGAGAAACCTCTACGGTGTGGATATAGACCTGCGGGCATGTCAGATCGCCGCTACAGCCCTCTACCTCAAAGCCCGTAAGGCATTTGAGGAGCTCAGAGGAGACGATCCCGATGCACGCTTCGAGCTTAAGAGAATTAACATCGTCTGCGCCGACATCCGATTCGTGGACGGCGAACGGCGGGAGGAGTTCCTCGACCGATTCGACTATGACCCCGCGCTGAGACGGATCGCGGATGGGACCCTCAAGGCATGCGAGAACGCGTATGAGCTGGGATCGCTGCTTCAAATCCGCCAACCGTTTGAGCGCCTGTTCGAACGACGCAGGATAAGCGTGGAGGAGTTCAAACGCAGGGAGAAACAGCTTTTCCTCTTCCCCGAGCCCGAAAGACAGTTGACCCTGGGAGATCAGAAAATTACCCCACCCAAGGAGATGACAGTGGATGAGATCGTGGAGAAGATCAAAGATTTCGTCGGACAGGCTGCCGAGAGGAAGGATATGGGCTCGCTGTTCTTCGGCCTCGATGCGGAACAGGCCGTCCATTTGGTGGAGGTGCTCACGGATAATTATGAGGTCGTGCTGATGAATCCGCCCTACGGGGCGATGCCCTCGACCTGCAAGGAATACGCCCGCAAACACTATCCCAGAACCCACAGCGACTACTACGCCGCCTTCATCGAGCAGGCGATAGAACTCACCAAGTCCGGCGGTTATGTCGGTGCACTCACCGGGAGAACCTTCCTGTTTCTCAAATCGTTCCAGAAGTTGAGGGAGGAGATACTGCGTGGGGACGCCCTGATGAAGGTGCTCCTGGATCTCGGATTCAACGTTCTGGACGAGGCCACCGCACGTTACGCCGCCTTCACCTTGAGGAAACGCCACGATAACGACGGAGTGGACTGGAGTGAGCACCCTGTCACCTGTTTCCGTCTGACAAAATGGGATTGGGACGAGAAACGGATCAAGTTCGAAGAAGCGTTGTCGGAATACAAAGCGGGAGGGGGGATTGAATGACTCATTCGCCAAGGGCGGAAAGCCTTGATATGAACCGCCTCCGAAATTTGACGATTTTGGTGAATGAGAGAGGAGGTGACTGAAATGGGCGAAATACACATACCGCTTCCTGAGGGATTGCCGGAAATGTTGAAAATGTCGAGGAAGGAGTTCGAGAGGGAAGCACGTCTTATCCTTGCCTCTAAACTTTTCGAGATGGGCAAGGTGTCCGCTGGACTTGCCGCACAGATCGCGGGCGTTGATAAGGTAACCTTCCTTAATCTTCTTCATAGATACGGTGTTCCGGCGATAAATCTCAAGGACGAGGAGGTGGAACGGGAGATAGAGGCTGCAAGGGAGCTTGAGGTATGAGGGATTATTGCTGGTCGCTAAGAAGAGAGGAATCATCCATTCATTGAAGGCAGAACTCAAACGTCTGATAGGGATGGGCTTTCGAATTTCGCATCAGCTCTGGGAGAGAAGTTTGAGGGAAGCTGGAGAGTGGGGTGAGGAGAGATGAGAGTAACATTCAAGGTAACTTTGGGCGAATTGGCGGAGGTTCCGGGCAGCCCATATGCATACTGGGCGCCGAAATCGTTGAGGGAGCTCTTCAAAAGATTCCCGCCGCTCGACCGCGACGTCGCCAAGATGCCCGATAAGCCGAAGATCGCCGATGTGAAGGTGGGCTTACAGACCAGCGACGACCTCCGCTTCACCCGCTACTGGTGGGAGGTTCCCGCCGATGGGATCGCCACCAGCCGGGAGGAGACTTTCCAGGGCAAAAGGTGGGTCCCCTTCGCCAAGGGAGGAAAGCCCTTCTTCCACGACATCCAACTTGTCGTGAATTGGGGGAACGATGGAGAGGAGATCAAAAACTATCGGGATGCCAGTGGACGCCTACTGAGTCGCCCTCAAAACGAATCCTTCTACTTCCGCGAGGGGCTGGCGTGGGCTGACATTGTGAGCGAACATCGCCTTGATATGCACCATTTATCAGATGATTGTATCTTCGGGGTAGGGGCTCATACTCTTTTTGTTGCCAATGGCAGCATAGGTTGGAGCTTGGTAGCTTTTGGCAATGCCAAATTAGTATGGATTATCTTCCGGTTGCTTGAGCCTACTGCCCATCATAAGCATATCGGCTATGTTGCTAAGTTGCCCGTTGCACCTTCGGTGCTTGAAAACGAAACCCTTGCAACTCTTGCCCGAGAAGCTCATAGCCTTTTGCGCGAATGGACAACGGGTGATGAGACCTCGACGGCTTTCATAAAGCCCTGGACCCTTCAGATCTGGGATGCCCTCAAGGGACGGTGGGACGAGGAGGTGGCCGTTCCGAGGACGGGTCATCCGCTTTCAAAGGATTTCCGATGGAGCGAAGTAGGCAAGGGATTTCACCTCCCCTGGAGGATAGCGCTCGGCCTCGAAAGCCCGTCTGATCTCGAGGAGGGTGGAATCCTCGCCCTCGCCGATGCCTGCATCGAGTGGGAGAGGAGGCTTCGGGCGAGGATCGAGGATATACAGCGACAAATAGACGACGAGGTCTACCGTCTCTACGGCATCTCCGATGAGGATCGCGCCCTGATCGAGGCCGAGCTGGGGGAAAACGTCGAGGAAACCGAGGACCGGCCTCCAGTCTCCGGCCTCCTGCCTCCTGAAGAACATATCCGCCGCCTGATCCATTGTCTCGCACACGAGGCGATCAGGGAGGACCCCGACGGGATCGTCCCGCTGTTCGGTCAGTCAACGGCCGATGGACGGCTGGAAGAAGGGCTCGTCGAGCGCGTTCGGGGGAAGCTTACCGAACTGTTCGGCGATGGTAACGGCGCGGAGCGGGAGATCGAGAGCGCACTGGGGAAACGGCTTGAGGATTGGCTCGCCGACGATTTCGCCGGATACCACACCGGACTCTACCGCCTGCGTCCGATCATCTGGCAGGTGGAGGCCCGGACGGAGGGCAGGAGACGGCGGCTTGTGGGAGCGTGGTTCGTCCACTGGCATAAGCTCGACGCCGACACCATCCCGAAGATACGCACGCTTTATCTGCGTCCTTTGCTTGAGGGCGCCGAGAGGGAGGTGGAGCGATACGAGAGACAGCTTCTCGAAGCTCGTCAGGAGGATCGTCCTCTCAGAGAGCAGCGCGAGATAGAACGCAGTCTGCAGGACTCCCGCTCACGGCTCGAGGCGTTGAGAGGGCTCGAGGGGAGGCTTGATCAACTCCTGAACCCCCACGCTCTCTCCGTTCGGAGCCGAAGCGAGTGGGTGTGCGAAAGGGTGAACGAGATCGTAAAGGAGGGTTACCGACCGAACCGGGACTACGGCGTGCGGGTCAACATAGAGCCGCTTAAAGCTGCGGGCGTCTTACACCGCTCCGCCGAACGGGTGAAGGGGTGAGGAGCGATGTTGATCCGATGGTTAAGCGAGATATTGGATGAGGCGCTACGTCGTCAGGGCGATTCGGGGATCGTGGTGTGGTATGACGCAGGCGATACATTGCAGGAGCTGGCGGAGAAGGCGATCCCCGAGGACGCCCGACTCCTCCGCTTCGATGGCAGCTACCTCGCCCTCAGGTTTGAGCTCGAAGGGGAAGATCCCCGCTTTGAAGGACGTTGGATCATCCATGTCCCCGAACCACCCCCTTCGGAAGGCTGGCTGAGGGATTGGGAGCTGATGGGTGAACGACTGGAGCTCGATCTGCTTGAGATGTTATGCCGCAAAGCAGGTCTATATGCCTCACCCCTGATTCGATCCCTTTTACGCGACCTTCCGGATAACTCCCGCCGACTGACTATGGGATGGGATCGCTTGGTCGGAGATAAACCCTTAACCGAGGCGATCCTGCTGGACGCTCTGCTGGCCATCGCCTTCAAGATGGAGGGGTGGGAGATGGAGGAGGCGATACTTGAGTTCCTCGGCGGTCAGTGCGATCGAGAGGCTCTGGAGAAGGTGGGGTTGTGGGAGATCTGGAGGGAGCGGATAAAGGGATGGATGGGATGGAGGGAGATGCCTGAGGACGAGGAAACCCTGCGGCGTAGGCTTCAAGCGGGCTTGTTGCTCTCCGAGCTGGCGGAAGTTCTCCCATCGCTGATCTCCAGATTTTCGGAGATCCTTCCCTCCGAGGACAGACTCTCATCCGTTGCCGCGTTGGTTGAAAGATGGAGAAGGCGTGAGGACCTCCGAGAGGTATATCTCAAAGCGGCGAGAGAGGTTGAGCGGGAATACGATTTGGGATCCCTCCTCACCGTGAGTGAGGAGCTGTTAAACGCGGAGACCTTCCCTGTCATAGATGAGCTATGGCGGAAAGAGTTGCTTCGAAGCCTCGATCCCCACGGGTCCAACTTCGGTGAGAAAGCCTCCTCACTCCTCAGGATCTCCGAGGAACGGCGGGGATATTTCTGGTCCAGGTCGGGCTCAGCTCCATTTTGGGAGCCGATAACGATAGCCGTTAAGCTCCACCAGGGTTGTCTTCAAGCTGTTGAAGAGGTGGAGGGGATAACCGATCGTGATGGCTTCGTCCGACGTTACACCGAGGATGAAGGGTGGTGGAGACTGGATCTGTGGGCTCTGGAGCTGGCGGTTAAGGCGGATGATTTGAGCCAGGAGGAGAAAGCTCGCATAGCTCATCCGGCGTGGCGGGCCTATGGGGTTTATCTGGATAGGGTGAACCGTGCCTTTGCTGAGGTGGTAAGCCGCGAAGGTTGGGAGATCACACAGATCGGTTTCTGGAAGGGGTTCGTCTCCAAAGGACGGAGGACGGCCGTGTTTCTGGTGGACGCGCTGAGGTATGACCTGGCGAGGCATTTGAGGGATCTGCTGGCTCGCGACGAACTCAAAATCGCTTTGAGCTGCGCCCTGGCAGCTCTGCCGAGCGTGACCGAGCTGGGGATGGCCTCCCTGATGCCCGAAGTTGAGACCGGCCTGGAGGTGAAGGTCGAGGAGGGAACGCTCCGGGTCAGAGCGGGGAAAGAGGAGCTGGGAGGTCATACGGGCAGAAAGGCATGGCTGGAACGTCATCTGGGGAAGTTCGGAAAAGTCATGGGGATGGACAAGGTGGAAAAGGGGGAATTGTCCGATGTAGATCTCCTGGTCGTGTTTTCCAGAGAGGTAGACGAGTTCGGGACGTTCGCCATGGAGCTATATCCGGAGGGGATTCTGGGGATGGTGGAACGGATCGCCCGTTCTATACGCTTTCTGAAGGGAAAGGGGTTCGAGCGGTTCGTCGTAACCTCGGATCACGGATTCCTTTTCCTTCCCCCTGAGGTGAAACCGTCCATGATGGAGGCTCCCAAAGCGTATCTGCGCAAACGACGGTTTACGGTCGGCGGGGAGGCTAAGGGCTGTCTGGTCAAACGTGCGGACGAACTGGGGCTGAAGGGTTCGGAGCTCTTCTCATTCCCGAAAGGTCTCGCGGTTTTCGCCGTTCAGGGTGAGGTTGGGAGATTTTTGCACGGCGGGCTGAGCCTGCAGGAGAGCGTGATCCCTGTGCTGATGGCCGAGGCAGAGAGAGTGGCGAAGAAGGTCTCGGTTTCGATGGATGTCCCGGAACCTCTCACCAGCCGACTGGCGACGGTCACCGTTCGAGCTGAGGAGTGGGATCTGTTCGCGAAACCACGCCGGGTTGTGGTGGAGATAAATGGCAAACGGAGCGAACCCCAGGAATTGAATCGAAACACTCGGCAGGTTACCCTTACGCTATCGTGGCTCAGTTTCGACGAGAACCCGCCATCTGAGGTCACCATCCGCCTGATTGACGCCGACACGGGCGAGATCATCGAGGAAAGAAAGATCGCCGTGAATCTGATCGTGTAAACCCTCTCCTGCAGCCTGCTTGGCATTTTCAGGAAATTACAGCGCTTTGACAGTGGGTTGAATCTATGTTAAAATCGCACAGGGTGATGATAAACGGGCGTCTACGGTGTTGAAAGGATGAGCAGAGTCTCCGTTTTGAGGGTTAAATCCAACCTTCATGATGAGGTGGAAAGGCTGATTCGGCTCGCCGGCGGGGAAGGGATCATCTCCCCGGGCGATACCGTCCTGCTGAAACCGAACCTCCATGCGATACAGTCATATAAGCGCCTCAGGAACAGGGACAAATCGAACTCACACCGGATTGACGTGAGTAGGGTGGTGGTCGAGCTGAACAAGCTGATCAGGCCCGATCTCACTGTCGTGGACGGCACGGTTGGAATGGAGGGGATGGGGCCGGCGCTGGACGAGCTCGACAGGGCGGGGAGAAGGTGAAGCGAAAGTGGAGGCCATCAGGGAATTCCTCAGGGCTTAAGGGCGAGAGGTGTATGATGCGAAAAGCGTTCTCGGCTGGCAGCCTGAATTCACATTCGCTAGGTGGTGGGAGGAGAGCGGGGCGATATCCCATGATCAAGAGGATAACCTGTAAAACCGTCTTAACCAAAAGCGGCATCGGGGGAGGATATACGCTCAATCCGTACTTCGGCTGTCAGCACTCCTGCGTCTATTGTTACGCGAGATACCTGCTCAGATACAGACCGCACGATGAGCCCTGGGGCGGATTCGTGGATGTTAAGCTCAACGCACCTGAGGTGCTGGAAAGGGAGATCCGAAGGAAAAGGCCGGGATCGGTCTTTCTCAGCACCGCCTGTGACGCATATCAGCCGATCGAATCCGAGCTCAGGCTGACGAGGCGGCTCGTCGAAATACTCGCCGATTCACCCTTTCAGATCAAAATACTGACCAAGAGCTCTCTCGTCCGTCGGGACCTCTCCATCTTGGCCGAAGCCGATCCTCCCGCGTCTTTGGGCGTGACGGTTACGACGGTCGACGAGAGGATACGTTCCTTGATTGAGCCCTCCGCATCGCCCTCCTCTGAAAGGTTTGCTGCGATAGAGGAGGCGAAATCGCTGGGGATAGAGACATGGGTGATGGCCGGCC
>CAZHVH010000057.1:0-12728 GCA_964535855.1 uncultured bacterium | reverse complement strand
GCCAAGATGAGGGAGGTGGGATCCTTAACGGCGGAGGAACCGGATCGAGATGGAGATAATATATCTTCAGGATCACCTGCCCATCACCTTGTATATGAGAGTATGAGTGTAAGGGGGTATGGGGGTGAAAAAAGCGCTCCTTCACCCTCACACCCCCACGCTCTTATGCCCCGTCATGAGGTGAACGTTATCGTCAGGTTTGACGATCGGGGCGAAAGGGTTGAGGTCAGAGGAGGTGATGAAGGGATTATCGAAGATATCGCCCGTCAGTGGCAGCATATAGGTGGACCGGAATATCGGCTTGACATCGGCGATAAACTGGAGCCTAAGATAGTTTCCAGCGAGCTTGGCGAGGTGATATCGAACGAGGCGAGCAGACTTGAAGCGGAACATCCCACCTTAGACCGCAGAGTTGTGACGGTAAGCTCCATAAGGGTTAGACTTCATCCCGAACATCTCGGCAGGATGGAGATAAGGGTAGTCAAGAAGGGCGAGGAGATATCCGCCATCATAAAAGTTGAGGATGGCTCCGTAAGAAGGATGCTCCATCAGATTGCCCCTCAGATTCGGCAAAGCCTTGAGGAACACGGGATAAAGATGGGACAGGTGGAGGTCAAGTCTTTTAACCCCTCTTTCTCAGGGGGATTCGGATCGTGGATGGGAGGGGAGAAGGGGTTTCAGCAGCCTGGATACGCCGGCTATCCGGCAGTTATGAGTCAGAATGAAAGCTCGTCCTATGAGCTTGAAGGTGAGATGCAGGAGAGCTCAGGAGTGAATCTAAGAGCGTAGTAAGATCATTGAACAGCGTTCGGCGGTGCCGAACGCGGACGTAAATTAGCAGAGGTGATGAGAATGAGGGTTTCGAACGATCAGAGGCTTTTCAGGATGAGCGGCTCGAACGAGGATCAAATACCTTCGAATCAGATAATGAGTAAGGACGACTTCCTCAGGCTGCTTGTGACTCAGCTCTCATATCAAGATCCGCTTAGCCCTGTGGATAATCAGGAGTTTATAGCGCAGACCGCTCAGTTCAGTGCCCTCGAGCAGATGCAAAACCTCAATGAATCCTTCAAATCGCTCATGCAGATCGAAAGACAGATCAACAAGGCGATCTCGCTCGGGTTCGTCGGAAAGCAGGTCGAGGTGGAAAGCGGCTTTTTCGAGCTGAAAGGCGATGGGCCGGTGGAACTGAAATATCAAATTGGGAGGGATCTGAAAGGGATAACCGTGAAGATATTCAACGACGATGGCAACCTGATAAGGACGCTTGAGCCCAAGGATATCTCCCGCGGCGAGCATGCCGTTCTGTGGGACGGGAGGGACGATAAGGGCGAAAAGGTCGAAAGTGGACGCTACAGATACGAGGTAACCGGTGTAGATGAAGCAGGAAAGGAGGTATCGCTTACACCAACCAGCTCCGGAAAGGTGGATGGCATCTCCTTCAAAGGTGATAAGGTGTATCTCATGGTGAACGGCGATCTCATACCGCAATCCAGCCTTATCTCGATAGAGGGATAGGGGAGGTGATCATGTTGAGGGGAGGGATCAGGGAGGTGTCCCCAACCGGTCGGATCGAACGGCCGGGATCTCCGGCGGGATCAGAGGGTGCAAATAGAGGCCGGACAGGTTCGGGGCTGAGCTTTGATCAGGTGCTCGCCCAGATATCGGACCGAGGAAGCCAGCCGGTGAAGATCTCCGCCCATGCTGAGGCGAGGCTGAGGCAGAGGAGGATATACCTTTCCAGTGAGGATATGGAAAGGATAAACAGGGCGGTGGAGAGGATGAGTGAGAAAGGAGCAAGGGAGTCACTTCTCCTGATGAAAGATCTCGCTCTCCTGGTCAACGTGAGGAAGAGAACCGTGATAACAGCCCTGGATGGGCAAAACATGAAGGATAAGGTTTTCACCAACATCGACAGTGCAATGATAATCTGAAAACCTGACCTTGTAGAGGCGGGCCCTCCTCGGAGGACGCCTCTCGGGACGCCGATCGCCTGAGGCGGACCGGGTCAGAGGAGAAAGGAGGAGGAAAAGATGATAGGTGCTCTTTTCAGCGGGCTTTCAGGCATAAGATCGCATCAGACCGAGATGGATGTCATAGGCAGCAACATCGCCAACATCAATACGATCGGCTACAAAACCTCCAGGACGTCGTTCGAGGAGGCTCTGGTGATCACACTCCGAGGCGGCGTCAAACCTGAAAGCGGAAGGGGCGGGCTCAATCCCGTCCAGATAGGAATGGGATCGACCGTCGGTGGGATAGACACGATCTTCAAACAGGGGGCGCTACAGCAGACGGGTAAAACCACGGATCTGGCTATAATCGGCGACGGGTTCTTCATCGTCAGCGACGGCGAACAACAGTATTACACGAGGGCAGGCGATTTCCAGTTCGACGCCTCCGGAAGGTTGGTCACGAGGAACGGTTATTCGGTTCAAGGGTGGAACGCCGACGCGGAGGGGAGGATCGCCAGGGATGCTCCGATAGGCGATATCACCCTACCCTACGGGAGACGTATACCGGCTAAGGCCACCACGAGTGTCTCCTTCACCGGTAACCTCGACTCCAGAACGACTGCAGATGATGATCCCTATGTGATCTCCACCACGATCTACGATTCACAGGGCACCAGCCACACGCTCTCGATAACCCTGAGGAAGGCTGTTGATTCAAGGACGGGAGAGGCCACTCCGAACACATGGACCTGGGAGGTAGCGCTCTCAGGAGGTGAGGAGGTTGTGAGCGGCGGCTCCGGAACCTTAACCTTCAACACCGACGGCTCGATAAAGGAGGTGAGCTTCGACGACAAGAACGCCACGGCGCTGGTGATCGATCCCAAAAACGGAGCCGAACAGATGAGCGTAACTCTGGACTTCGGGGAAGTCAATAGCTTCGAGGGCCTCACTCAACACGCATCTCAGTTTACGGCCGTGGTCTCCGGTCAAGACGGCTACACGGCGGGGAACTTAGAGGCTGTGAGCATTCAGGAGGATGGCAGGATACTGGGAACATTCAGCAACGGTATAACCCAGACCCTCGCTCAGATAGCGATCGCCAGGTTTAGCAATCCCTCCGGTTTGGTCAGGATGGAGAAGAACCTATATGGCGCCACTGGCAACTCCGGTGCTCCCTTCATCGGGACAGCTGGTAGCAGCATCCAGGCCTCGATAGTCTCAGGTGCTCTGGAACAGTCGAACGTGGATCTTGCTTCCGAGTTCACAAGGCTGATCATCGCCCAGCGCGGGTTCCAGGCCAACTCGCGCGTGATAACCACCTCCAACGATGTGCTGGAGGATCTGGTGAATCTCAAGCGATAAAGCATCTAGCAGGGCGGATCGACTCGATCCGCCCTTCTAAAAACCGGTAAAGATCTAGGTCTCGATTTCCGATAAAAATATCGGGATAACCGAGTTCGCCCTCCGCGAACGGAGTAACGGCGGATGGCGAACGGCCGACTGCGGACGTTTTTACTGGCAGTCCAGGTTTGATGAGAGGGCAACCATGGATATAAGCACCGTCTTGGGAATCGTGGCAGGTGTGGGATGCGTTTTGGTAGCCATTCTGTTGGGCGGAGATATATTCGGATTCATCAATATCCCATCCCTTATGATCGTCGCCGGCGGGACAATCGCCGCCACTCTGATAAACTACCCTCTCCCCAAAGTGCTCAGCGTTTTCGGTGTTTTAAAAAACGCCTTCTTCGCTAAGGAACGTTCTCCAGTTGAGCTGATAAACCTCATCGTTCAGCTGGCAGACAAGGCTCGTCGCGAGGGATTGATCAACCTCGAAAACTCGCTTCAGGACGTGGACGAGGATTTCCTGAAGAGGGGATTACAGCTGGCGGCCGATGGCGTTGATCCCCGGATCTTGAGGAATATCATGGAAACGGAGCTGGATTATCAGAGCGAAAGGCATGAATTCGGTCAAGATCTGTTTAACGCCATGGCAAAATACTCCCCCGCCTTTGGGATGATCGGAACGTTGATAGGACTGATACAGATGCTTAGAAACCTGGACGATCCCACCACTATCGGGCCGTCCATGGCCGTGGCGCTTATAACCACCTTCTATGGTGCCCTTTTCGCAAACCTAATCTTCATCCCTATAGCCGGCAAGCTTAAGGCGAGATCGGGCGAGGAGATGCTTTACAGGCAGATAATCCTGGAGGGTGTGCTCCTGATCCAGGCCGGAGATAATCCCAGAATGATAGCGGAAAATCTGAAGGTATTTCTGCCACCCAAGCTGAGGGAACAGCTCGGAGGTGATATGTATGGCCAGGCAACGGCGGAAGAAGGTTGAGGAGGAAGGTGCGCCGGGATGGATGACGACCTTCGGAGATCTGATGTCCCAGCTCCTGACCTTCTTCGTCCTTCTGGTCTCGTTTTCCATATTCGATGAGATCAAATATAACACGGTGAAAGGGTCTTTGAAATATTCCTTCGGTGTGCTGAAAGGGTGGGAACAGCCCCTTGTGGAGAAGATCAGAACAGCGCCTGAGACCACCAGGGTGAATGATGAGGAGCAGAAAATGGCCGGAATCGGATACAGGCTGAAAAAGTTCGTGGCCGAAAGAAGGATGAAGGGATCTTTGCAGGCCGTCATGCGAAAGGAGGGTTTAGCTATAATACTGCGCAATAGCGGCAAGCCAGTCATGTTTGACTCGGGAAGCGCTCAGATCAGACCGGAGTTCGTCCCGATTCTCGAAAAGGTCGCCGAGGAGCTGATGAAGATACCGAATGATATAAGGATCGAAGGCCATACCGATAACCGGCCGATCCACACCCCGATGTTTCCGTCAAATTGGGAGCTCTCAGCGGCGAGGGCGACAAGTGTCCTCAGGTTCCTGGTCGGAAAAGGGATAGATCCGTCCAGGCTATCGGCGGTTGGATACGGGGAGTTCAGGCCCGTCGCCTCTAACGATACTCCCGAGGGGAGGGCTAAAAACAGAAGGGTTGAGATCCTCGTCCTCAAGAGGAAAACCGCCGGAAGATGAGGTGAAGGGATGAAGGTCCTGGTGGTGGACGACTCGCTCGCCATGCGCAAGATCATAAGAAACATACTGATCAAGGCGGGGATCACGGACATCGTTGAGGCCGAGGACGGCAGGGAGGCCCTGGAGATACTCAACATGGAGGATGGCATAGATCTGGTGTTGCTCGACTGGAACATGCCTGAGATGACCGGATTGGAATTCGTCGAGGCGGTGAGAAGCGACGATCGATTCGATAAGATCCCGATAATAATGGTCACAGCCAACACATCTAAAAATGAGATAATACGCGCCATCGGCGCTGGCGTGAACAATTACGTGGCCAAACCCTTCACTCCGGAGATTTTGAGGGAGAAGATAGAACAGACGATGACCAGGATGAGTGGAGGATGAGGATATGGCCGATCTCCAGTTCATCTCCTTCAACCTGAATGGCGGGAAATTCGGCGTGGATATCCTTTCCGTTAGGGAGATCCTCCGGATGCAACCTATAACCCGTCTGCCAAACGTGCCGGATTTCATCGAAGGGGTGATAAACTTGAGAGGGGAGATCATCCCTATTATAGACCTGAGAAAACGGCTCGGAATGCCTCCAAAAAAGGCCGACAAAAAGAGCAGAATTGTGGTGATCGAGCTCGACGATAAAAAGGTCGGGCTTATAGTCGATATGGTATCCCGGGTGATAAGGGTGGATGAAAACAGCGTGGAACCTCCTCCGGAAGCGGTGAAGCTGGACCCCAGATACATCACCGGCATAGCCAAGCTGGACGGCGATTTCATGGTTATCCTCGATCTTCAGGGATTGACCACAGGAGGGTGAGAAAATGAAGCTCTCAGTTAAGATGATGTTGTTGATGAGCGCCACCGTCATCATAACTGTAGCGGTTATGATAGTGGCCGGCTTGAATCTGGTGAGACGAGGAATGGACGATTTCCTACGGACAAGGCTTGCGGTTGAGGCGAAGAGCTCGGCATCATTGTTGGAGGAACTATGGTTCGAGCTGAAGAGTGAGACGTCCAAGGACTCTCTGGAGCTCCTCGCCACACTCGATATTGGGAAACTCGAGGAGGAGGAAACAACCCTTATACTGGAGAGATTTGCCTCAAGGACAGGGCACGCTCATCCAGTTGCCCTATATCGGCTGCAGGGGGCGACCGGCACGTTGATAGCTTCCACCGCTTCAGATATGCCTGCCAGTTTGCCGTCGGAGGCCGTCGGCTCCATCTTAGGGAAGGGTGAGTATACATCCGTAAGCCGATCGGGAGGAAAGTACCAATTCACCTTCTATTTCCCGATCACCAGGACGGGAGGCATCAGCAGCGTTGCATATGTCGGGGCGATATCTCTGGACATAGTGAGATCGGATGCGTTTGAACGCTTTAAGCAGAGGGTGCTAGGCCTCAAACCCTCAGGAAATGGCTATTACTATGTGGTCGATGCTGTTACCGGCGAAGCGCTGATTCATCCCGATTCCACCTTAATCGGGAGGAAGGTGACCGACATCGTTTCCACTCTGGATGTGATGCTGCGTCAGAGGGAGGGAGCGATAGAGTATGAATTTAGAGGGGATAAGGAGATCGCCGGATATGCCCGCGATGATCATCTTAACTGGATCATCGCCTCCTCCGTCCCCAGATCGGACTACGCTCAGATTGAAAGGGGAATCATAAAATACGTGATCCCATTCGGCCTTATGATTATTCTCTTGGGCAGCTTAATGACGGTGATCGTATCTCGTAGGCTTTTCTCAGCTATCCCATCGATTGTAACGGCCGCTCGGAATCTAGCAAGAGGTGATCTCTCACATAAGGTTGCATTTCGGCTTGATTCAAAGGATGAGATCGGTCAACTGGCAAGGACGTTCAACGAGATGGCCGAGAGCCTTTCGGGGATGATCCTCAGGATCAAGGGCATAGCCGATCATATGGCTTCGTCAGCCACCGAGCTTTCGGCCACCGCGGAACAGATGTCCGCCGGGAGCGAGGAGGCATCCTCTCAGGTGGTGGCCGTCGCCACGGCCGCGGAGGAGATGGCCTCCCAGGCAGGTGCGGTGGCGGCCGCAGCGGAGGAGCTTTCGGCAACGATTACCCAGGTCTCTCAAAGCGCCCAACGAGCGGCCGAGCTGGCGCGACAATCCAGCACTATCTCCAGCGAGGGTAGGAAGAACGTCTCACAGACCATGGATGGGATAAAGGGGATAGCCGAAGCGGTTAACAGGATAAACGAAACCGTCCAGAAGCTCAATGTAGCCTCTGAAAGAATCGGACAGATAATCTCCGTAATAGAGGATGTGGCCGATCAGACAAATCTTCTGGCCTTGAATGCGGCCATAGAGGCCGCCAGAGCTGGCGAGCAGGGAAGAGGATTCGCCGTCGTGGCCGATGAGGTGAGAAAACTCGCTGAGAGGACGATGCAATCAACAAGACGGATATCCGATATGATCGGCGAGATCCAGGAGGAAACGGCTCGCGTCGTCACGGCTATGGGTGATGGACTGAAGGCGGTGGATGAGGGCTCGAAATTGGCGAGGAACGCCGGGGAGGCGCTCCAAAAGGTAGCCGAATCCAGCGATGAAGTTCTGGAGGCCATAGCTCAGATAGCCACGGCTATGGAACAACAGTCCGCCACCGTGAAGGATATAAATCAGAACATACAGCAGCTGTCACAGGTGACACAGGATATCTCCCACAACATCCAGCAGGTCGCGGAGGCCTCCCAGCAGGTCGCGGAGGGCGCACAGCAGACCGCTCAGGCATCCTCACAGCTGGATAAATTATCCAGGGAGTTATACGAGGAGGTCCGAAAGTTCAAAATCTCCGACGAATTCCTCAAGACCGGATCAACGGAGGAAGGCGAATTCGAGCCCGAGAGGTTTATGAAACCCCAATTGATGCCCTCTGATGATTGAAAGGGGTAGAAACGGACGATGGACGAGGAGATCTTTGAAGACCCCGAGATGGTAAAGGCCTTTGTGGAGGAGGCCTCAGAGATAATCGGATCGCTGGAGGCGGACCTCATAAAGCTGGAGAACTCGCCCGAGGACCCCGATCTGCTCAATCGGATATTCAGGGGTTTTCACACGATAAAAGGGATGGCAGGTTTTCTGGGGCTCGATCGGCTGGTTGAGGTGACACACGCCGCTGAGACCGTGTTGGATAAACTGCGCAAGGGCGAGGAGAAGGTAACTCCCGACATCACGGACATGATACTCGATGCCGTCGATACGACGAAGAGGCTGATAGGTGAGGTGGAGATATCTCCCCCGGCCGAGGAACCGGCTGAAACTCCTATTCGATCAGAGCCCCAACGCCTTCCTACCTCCCTCGAGGTTCAGACCGTGAGGACCGACGTCAAAAGGCTGGATGAGCTGATGAACCTCGTCGGGGAACTGGTAATTGAAAGAAATAGGTTGCTCCAGATAAGTAGGACGGGAGATGAGGATTTACAGGATGTGGCAGCCAGGATCGATCTGCTCACCTCACAGCTGCAGACGGCGACGCTGAGGATGAGGATGCAACCGATAGCCAGTATCTTCAACCGGTATCCGAGGATCGTTCGCGATCTCGCTAGAGATATGGGCAAGGAGGTGGAGCTGATCATATCCGGCGAGGAAACGGAGCTGGATAGAAGTATCATAGAGGAGATCAACGATCCGCTGGTACATATGCTCAGAAACGCCGTGGATCACGGCATAGAACCGCCCGAAGAGAGGGAAAGATCAGGCAAACCGAGAAAAGGTAGAATCTCGCTCTCCGCCTATCACGTAGCAAATACGATCGTCATAGAGATCCAGGACGACGGCAGGGGAATAGATCCCAACAAGATCGCCCGAAGGGCGATCGAAAAGGGCATCGTCACCGAGGAGAAGCTCAAGACCATGTCCGAACGGGACGTGATCAACCTCATCTTCACCCCGGGTTTTAGCACTTCCGAGAGGATTAACGGCGTCTCCGGACGAGGCGTAGGGATGGATGTGGTCAGAAACAACGTCAAAAAGCTAGGCGGTATGGTGGAGGTGGAAAGCACCGTAGGGCATGGGACGAAGATCCAAATCAAGCTTCCGCTCACCCTCATTATAAGCCAGAGCCTGTTGGTAATGTCAGATGAGGAGATATATGCTATCCCCTTGACCTCAATCATCGAAACCGTCAGAATCTCACCCGATGATGTGAGATTGATAGGCGGTAAAGAGGTGATCTATCTGAGGGGTGAAATCCTGCCGATATTGAGGCTAAGCGAGATCTTCGGCTGTGGAGGGGGGGAATCGAGAGGGAGATACGTGGTTGTCATCGGACTGGCGGAGATGCGGATTGGTCTCGCCGTCGATAGGGTTTTAGGTGAGGAGGAGGTGGTGATCAAGTCCCTGGGACCATTTTTGGGATCGATCCCTGGCGTAGCCGGTGCAACAGTAATGGGCGACGGACGGGTTGCCCTCATAATCGATGTCCCTACCCTGATGAACGTGGTGTGAAGATGGAGGATACAAGGGCTTTTATGAGTCAAGAGGAGTTCCGGCTATTGAGGGATCTGATCTATAAAAGGAGCGGCATCTACTTCGCTGATGGCAAAAAGTATTTTCTCGAGATACATCTCCGTCATAGGCTAAAGGAGCTGAAGCTGAAAAGCTTTGAGGATTACTATAGGTATCTGCTAAGCCGTCCCCCGGGAGATAAGGAATGGATGAAGCTGTTCGATGAGATCACAACCCCTGAGACCTTCTTCTTCAGGGATCCCCAGCACTTTGAGGCCCTCAGGGATGAGGTTATACCTGAGATAACCGCCAGGAAGAAATATGGGATCAAACGGTTAAGCATCTGGAGCGCCGGATGTGCCACAGGCGAGGAGGCATACACACTGGCTATGATCCTGCTTGAGGAATCACAGACCACACTGAAGGGATGGAGCTTCAAGGTGACGGGTTCTGATATAAGCGTGACGGCCCTTCGAAAGGCCAAAGAGGGAGCTTATTCCGATTACTCCGTCCGATATGTACCTGACCTTTACATGAAGAAATATTTCATAGAGGTCAAGGGGGTTTATTATGTCTCGAACGAGCTGCGTCGCTGCGTCAATTTCCTGAGAATCAACCTGTCAAACGATGAGGAGATGCGTCGGATGCGGTATTTCGACGTCATATTCTGCAGAAACGTTCTAATATATTTCGATAAAAGATCAAAGGAGAAGGTGCTGGGACGTTTATATGAAAGCCTTAATCCCGGCGGGTATCTCTTCGTCGGATCAACCGAGACGCTCTTCGGAATCGATAATCTATTCAGGCCGGTGAGGTTTCCTGGATGCACCGTTTATAAAAAGGAGGATTAGGATTATGCATCCCGGCGGAGATAAGGTCAGGGTTCTGGTGGTAGATGACTCACCCTTTATGAGGGCGGCGATCAAGAGGATATTGGAGTCCGATCCCGAGATAGAGGTGATCGACACTGCCGGAGATGGCCTGGAGGCGATCGAAAAGATCGAAAGGCTAAAACCTGATCTCGTCACCCTTGATATACAGATGCCCCGGATGGATGGATTGACCGCCCTGAGGCGGATCATGAAGGAACATCCCCTTCCCGTCATCATGCTCAGCTCAATGACGGAGGATGGCGCCAAGGTCACTCTAGAGGCGATGGAGATAGGGGCGGTGGATTATCTGCCGAAAAACATTCGCCAATCCTCCCTTGATATCATCAAGGTCAGAAAGGAACTGCTGGAGAAAGTTAAGCTGATAGCCAGGACGTGGCATAAGGAAAGGCATGAGCTGAATCAGATACCCCGACCCAAATCAGGGACATCTCCTTCAATCCAAGCTCATCATCACATTGATGTCCTGGTTATAGGTGTCTCGACGGGGGGACCAAGGGCGCTTCAGCGTATCCTGCCTAAGCTGCCCGGCGATTTCTCCGCCGGGATACTGATCGCCCAGCATATGCCTCCTCAGTTCACCAAATTGCTGGCCGAGAGGCTCAATCAGATGAGCAAGATCAAGGTCGTTGAGGGTAAAAACGGCGAGGAGATCCGCGCCGGCAAGGCGATCATCGCCCCAGGCGGGAAACATATGAAGGTCGTCAACCCCTTTGACAACGATCGTCCCAGGATCAGGGTGATCGAAAGGGTTGAGGGGATGATATATGTTCCCTCGGTCGATCTGCTTATGGAGTCAGCGGCCCAGGTTTATGGAGATAGGGTGCTGGCGCTGATCCTGACCGGCATGGGAAATGACGGTCTTAAGGGGATGAAGGCGGTCAAGGAGAAGGGCGGAGTAACCTTCGCTCAGGATGAAGGCTCCAGCGTCATCTTCGGCATGCCTAAAGTATGCATCGAAGCAGGTGTGGTCGATAAGGTTCTCAGTCTGAATGAGATACCGTACAGGCTGATCGAGATCATCGAAGACGGGAGGTAAGGGATGAAGGAGAAGCTTATCCGATCGATTATAGAAGGCACAAGGCGGGTTTTCCAGATGATGCTCTCCGTTGATCCGACTCCAGGAGAGCCTAGGGAGAGCAGGAAAACCAGCATGAAGGTCTCAGGGATAACGGGGATCATCGGTTTCGCGGGGGAGAGGGGTTCCTGTATGCTGTATATCAGATGCCCCGATGATGTAGCTGGAATGCTAGCCTCCAAGATGCTCGGCGCGGAGTTCAATGGGATAAGTGAGGAGGTCAAAGACGCTTTGGGCGAGATCGCCAATATGATATCCGGCAACGTTAACTCCTTCCTCTCAGAGATAGGACTTGAGTTTAAGCTGTCGATACCTACCATAATCTCGGGAAGGGGTTATGAGATAGACATAGGAAGCGGAAATCTACGCAGCTTATGGGTTCCTTTCAAATTCAACGGCGGTGAGTTCGATATTATACTCGTCATCAGCCCCGATATACTTCCCACCCTAACTTAATGATAACGCTCATATTATCGTTAAGTGTAGCAGAGATCTGAGAGGTCAGAAGAGCTTATTTCTTAGAGTTGGAAGGAGACAGGAAACAGGAAGCAGGAGGCAGGGGAAAATCTATTTCCTGTCTCCCGTTTCCTGCCCCCTGTCTCCTATCAGTGATACCGCTACACTCAAGGGAAATAAGAGCGAAGCTTTTTGTCTCTTGCTTACCGATAAATATGCACCCTCAATTGACGGTCAGGGTGAAAGGTGGTAAAATATGCATGTGATGAAATCCCTGATTGAGCTTGGAGGGTGAGAGGATGGAAAAGGTTAATGAAAACGAAAAGGATTACAGATGGGGGAAATCAGGGGTTAAATACCTCTTCAGAGGTCCGCGGATCGACTGGGGCGTGTTATTGTTGCTGCCCGGTGAGAAGATGGGAGCGCATGGACATAGGGAGGTCGAGGAGACCTTCTACTTCATCGAGGGGAAGGCCAAGATGTTGGTGAACGATACCCCTTATGAGGCCGAGGCCGGGGATGCCTTCAGGATCGAGCCGGGTGAAAAACATGATATCCATAACGACTCCGAGGAACCTGTCAAGGTCGTCTTCATAAAATCCCCCTATCTGCCGGAGGATAAGATCACATACTGAACGATCACGTCGGCTGACCACTACATAGCGAAATAGCGGCGGATGGCAAACTTATCTATGAGGTAGATATGCGAAGTAAGATATGGAGGATCAAGAGAACCAGCTTAGATGTTAGCCTGCGGCTGGCCGACAGGTTGAGGATATCCCCGCTTGTCGCTCAGGTGCTGGTCTCACGAGGATATGACGAGGAGGAGGCGGCCAGGAAAT
>CAZHVH010000056.1:9625-12738 GCA_964535855.1 uncultured bacterium | reverse complement strand
GGCGCGTTTTATCCCGATTCTCCATCGACCCTGCGTCGAATGGTCAGGGAGTTCATGGACAAAGCCCCCAGGGTCGATGTCGATGGGCGGATAATCGGGCTTATCTCGCCGCATGCCGGCTACGTCTATTCGGGACATGTGGCGGGACATGCCTACAAACAGGTGAAGGGCGAAAGCTACGACTCGGTCGTCGTGATGGGGCCGAGCCATCGGATGCCGTTCTGGGGGTTCGCCCTGTGGGCTAAGGGCGGTTTCGAGACCCCTCTCGGCACCGTCCCCATAGACGAAGGACTGGCCTCAGAGCTGATGAGCCTCAACGACGGGATAAAACATCTTCCGCAGGCACACGCATATGAACATAGCATCGAGGTTCAACTTCCGTTTCTGCAGGAGAGCCTTGGTGAGTTCAAGCTCGTTCCCATACTCATGCAGGACTATTCCGAGGCGGCCTGTCATTCGCTCGCCAGCACCTTAGGGGAGTGTCTCAAAGACAGGAACGTTTTGATCGTGGCGAGCACGGATCTCTCACACTACCCGGAATATGATGAGGCGGTCAGAGCGGATAGGATCGTGATCGAGGCGGTTTCGAAGTTCGATCCGGCGGAGCTGCGCCGCAGGATGGATGAGCATATGAGACTGGGCGTCCCGGAGCTACATACGATGATGTGCGGCGCCGGGCCGGTTTACGTCCTGCTCGAAGCCGCCAAGCTCTTGGGTGCAGAGAAGGTGAAGGTGCTCAAATACGCCAATTCGGGCGACGTGCCTTTCGGCGATAAAGGCCAGGTGGTCGGATATATGGCCGCCGCCATATGGTAAGGGGGTGAAGATATTGGAGGATTTGCAAAAAAAGGTTACACCCGAGGTGGAGGAGCTTCTGAGCGAGGAGTCGCAGATACTGCTTCTTAGGATCGCAAGATCCTCGATAGAAAGCCACCTCTCGGGCAAATCCATGCCTCAATATGAGATAACGGACCCCAAGCTTCGGGAGAGACGCGGGGCCTTCGTGACGCTACACAAGGACGGAAGGCTCAGGGGATGCATAGGATATGTCTTCCCAATCAAACCCCTGTATCAGACCGTCCAGGAGGTAGCTGTCGCCGCCGCCGTGGACGATCCCAGGTTTCCCCCCGTTAAATTGGAGGAGATGGAGGAGATCGAGATAGAGATCTCAGCCCTTACGCCGCTCAGGCGGATAAGGAGCATCGACGAGATCAAAGTCGGCACTCACGGGATTTACATCAAGAGGGGAATCAACTCGGGATTGCTTCTGCCGCAGGTAGCGGTGGAGTATGAATGGGACAGGGAACAGTTCCTGGCGAATACCTGTCAAAAGGCATGGCTTCCACCGGATGCGTGGAAGGATCCGATGACGGAGATCTATATCTTCAGCGCCCAGGTCTTCAGCGAAAAGGAGAAGGGACTGAAATGAGGGTAAAGGCGGTAAGAGGGACAAGGGATATCACTCCGGATGAGATGCCGAAATGGCGATACGTCGAGGAAGTCGCTAGGGATATCTTCAGGAGATACGGCTATAGGGAGATGCGCACGCCGACCTTCGAACACACTGAGCTTTTCATAAAAGGGACGGGCGAGACGACGGATATCGTCGAAAAGGAGATGTACACCTTCACCGATAAGGGTGGAAGGAGCATCACGCTTCGACCGGAGGGAACGCCGGCGATAGTGAGGGCATGTCTGGAAAGCGGTCTTCTCGGTTCCCTGCCCGTGCTGAAGCTGGCATACATCGGGCAGATGTTTCGATACGATAGGCCCCAGGCCGGCAGATATAGGGAGTTCTGGCAGATAGGCGTCGAGGCGTTCGGATCCGATAACCCCGCAATCGATGCCGAGGTGACCCAACTGGCCTATCAGCTCATGAGGGAAATCGGCCTTAAGGGACTTTCCCTCGATATCAATAGCATCGGCTGTAACAGATGTAGGCCGAGATATGTCGAGCATCTCAGGGAGTTCGGGAGAAGACATATCGATAGACTATGTGGGAAATGCGTGGATCGGCTTGATCGAAATCCGCTGAGGATACTGGATTGTAAGGAGGAAAGGTGCAGGATCGTCACAAAGGAGGCGCCTGTCATTCTGGATTATCTCTGCGATGAATGCAGATCGCATTTCGATAGGTTTAAAAGGTATCTCGAGGAGCTTGATGTCCCGTACAGTGTGAATCCTAGGATCGTGCGAGGGCTGGATTACTACACCAGGACGGTCTTTGAGATCACCGCCGAAGGGTTGGGGGCGCAAAACGCCGTCGTAGGCGGCGGTAGATATGACTATCTGGTGGAGCAGATGGGCGGCAAACCCACACCAGCATTGGGATTCGCCGCCGGACTGGACAGGATCATCGCCTCGCTCGACGCCCAGGGATTTAGATTCCCAACCGCTGAAGGAATCGACTGTTTCGTGGCCGTCATAGATGAAGCCTTCGGGGATGCGCTGAGGCTGACGGATAAACTCAGAAGCGAAGGGCTCTCGGTTGAGATGGAGTTTCGGGGCCGAAGCCTCAGGGCGCAGATGAAAACGGCCGATAAGCTTAAGGCGAGGTTCGTCGCCATAGTCGGCGGCGAGGAGATGAAGGAAGGAAAGGTGGCCCTTAGAAATATGGAGACGGGTGAGCAAACCGATGTCCCCTTCGACCAGGTGGCGAGGGTTTTAAAGGGGTGATGCCAGATGGCCACTTTTATCGATACTATGGACATATACCGGAGGCTATCCGAAAGGTTTGAGGAGGCTCAAGCCCAGGAGCTGACCGACGTGTTGGCCGAAATCGCCAAAAAGATGGAGGAGCAGAGTAGGGTCGAACAGAGGTTGGAAAACATAGAAAAGGCTATCGAGAGACTGGCGGAGGCGCAGGGGAAAACTGAGAAGAGAATCGCTGAACTAGCGGAGACACAGAGAAAAACTGAGGAAAGGCTGGCCATTCTCGAACAGAGGATGGAGGAGCTGGCGGAGGCACAGAGGGAATCCGAAAAGAGGATATCTGAGCTGGCAGAGGCGCAGAAGAAAACCGAGGAAAGACTGGCCATCCTTGAGCAAAGAATGGAGGAGTTGGCGGAGGCACAAAGAAGAACTGAGGAAAGGCTGGCTATCCTCGAGCAAAG
>CAZHVH010000056.1:0-9525 GCA_964535855.1 uncultured bacterium | reverse complement strand
CGGAGGCACAAAGAAGAACTGAGGAAAGGCTGGCTATCCTCGAGCAAAGGATGGAGGAGTTGGCGGAGGCACAAAGGAGAACTGAGGAAAGGCTGGCTATCCTCGAGCAAAGGATGGAAGAGTTAGCGGAGGCTCAGAGAAAAACCGAGGAGAGGGTGGCTCTTCTTGAGCGCAGGATGGAGGAGCTGGCAAAGGCGCAGAGAGAATCTGAAGAGAGGATCGCCGAGCTAACGGAAGCGCAGAGGAGAACCGAGGAGAAAATAGGGATGTTGATAACCGCCATCGATAACCTGCGTAAAGAGGTAGGTGGGATCAGCGCCATCATCGGCTATGGTCTCGAGGATAAGGCTTACCCTGTTCTGCCTAAACTGATCAAGAGGGATTTCGGCGTCTCGGTGCCAACCCTATATAGAAGGTTTATCTTCTATCCGGACGGCGGTGAGGATGAGCTCAACATTTACGGAGAGGGAAGTAGGAACGGGGAAAAGGTTTTCGTCATCGGAGAGGCAAAGGTGAGGTTGAGCAGAAGGGATGTCTTTAACTTCACGGAAAAACTGGAAAGGGTCAGCTCCGTCCTCAAAGGTGAAATCATCCCGCTCATGCTCTGTTATGTAGTTCATCCAAGGGTGGAGGAATTCGCGAGGGGACAGGGCGTCAAAATCTACAAATCCTACGAGTTAATTTAACTCTCTGCTTTGGAGGTCGATATGTTGAAGAGAAAGAGAACCCATTACTGCGGCGAGTTAAGGATGAAGGACGTCGGAAGTGAGGTCGTCCTCATGGGATGGGTGCAGCGGAGGAGGGATCACGGCGGACTGATATTCATAGATCTCCGAGATAGAACCGGCCTGATACAGGTCGTCTTCAGTCAGGATATAGATCCTGAGGCACATCAGCTCGCCCACAGGCTCAGGAACGAATACGTCATATGCGTCACGGGAAAGCTGCGCAGACGGCCCGAGGACACGATCAACCCCAACATCCCCACCGGCGAGGTCGAGGTGGCGGGATATGAGCTGCAGATATTGAACACCTCTGAAACCCCGCCCTTCATGATAGAGGACAACCTGAACGTGGCCGAGGAGATAAAGCTCAAATATCGATATCTGGACCTGCGAAGGCCAAGGATGTTCCGCAACCTCCTCATCCGACACAAGGCCGCGCTCTCAGTCCGGAAGTACATGGACGAGCAGGGGTTCCTGGAGGTGGAGACGCCCGTCCTGACCAAAAGCACTCCCGAAGGCGCCCGTGATTTCCTGATCCCCAGTCGTCTTCATCCGGGCAAGTTCTACGCCATGCCCCAATCGCCTCAGCTTTTCAAACAGATGCTCATGATCGCCGGAATAGACAAATACTTCCAGATAGTCAAATGTTATCGTGACGAGGACCTCCGCGCCGACAGACAGCCTGAGTTCACGCAGATAGACATCGAGCTCTCCTTCGCCGATCAGGATGACGTGTTCGCCGTCACCGAGGGATTGGTTAAAAGGATGTTCAAGGAGGCGGCCGGGATCGATCTGGAGATCCCCTTCCCGAGATACACCTATCAGGAGGTTATGAGCCGATACGGGTCGGATAAGCCCGACACCCGATTCGGCATGGAGCTGGTGGACGTTTCAGACATCGTGAGTGAAAGCGAATTCAGGGTCTTCACCGAGGTTCTGAAGGGTGGCGGACAGGTGAAGGGATTGGTTGCCCCGGGCTGCGCGGGGCTCTCCAGAAGCCAGATAGATGAGCTTACGAAGTTCGTAAAGATCTACAAGGCCAAAGGGCTGGCGTGGATGAGGGTGACGCCGGACGGGATAGACTCGCCGATCAGGAAGTTCTTCCCCGAGGGCTGTCTCAGCGCTCTCGTGGAGCGGATGAAAGGACAGGCCGGAGATATGCTTTTCTTCGTGGCCGACAAGCCCAAGATCGTTGCCGATGCCCTCGGCAATCTGAGGCTGAGGCTGGGGAATCTGTTGGGGCTGATAGATGAAGGCCAGTTTAGCTTCCTCTGGGTGACCGACTTCCCGCTCTTTCAGTGGAACGAGGAGGAGAACAGATGGGATTCGGAACATCATCCCTTCACGGCGCCGAACTACGAGGATCTGGATCTGCTGGATGAGGATCCAGGTAGGGTCAGATCTCAGTCTTATGACCTCGTCGTCAACGGCACTGAGGTCGCAAGCGGCAGCGTGAGGATTCACGATATGAATCTGCAGCGCAAGATCTTCGAGATCCTCCAGCTTGGCGAGGAGGACATCGAGGTGCGGTTCGGCTTTTTCCTCGAGGCCCTCAAATACGGCGCCCCACCTCACGCGGGAATCGCCCTGGGATTCGACAGATTGGTGATGATGATGGCCGGAGGGGAATCCCTCCGCGACGTTATCCCGTTCCCAAAGACTCAACGTGGGATATGTCTAGTGACGGGCGCTCCGTCGAAGGTGACGCCACAGCAGCTCGAGGAGCTCCGTATAAGCGTCGAGGATATCCAGGAAGAAGAGGTGTGAGGTGATATGAGGTGATCGACGTTCAAGCTGCGGTTTCACAAGAGAGGTTGAAGTTCACCTATGAGGATTATCTCAAGCTGCCAGATGACGGCAAGGTGTATCAGATCATCGACGGGGAGGTTTTCATGGCCCCTGCTCCCACCCCCAAACATCAGATGATATGCGGAAGGATATGGTCTGTGCTCTCAAACTTTATACGCCTCAGAGAACTCGGAGAGGTGATATTTGCCCCCTGCGATGTGGTTTTGTCGGAGGAGAACGTCGTCCAGCCGGATATCCTGTTCATCTCATCCCAAAGAGCCCATATCATCGGCGAGAGATACATCTCCGGACCGCCCGATCTCGTGGTGGAGGTCCTCTCGCCCGGCACGGAGAAGATAGATAAGGTTCTCAAGAGAGGACTTTATGAGCGACACGGCGTCAAAGAGCTATGGTTTGTTTCACCTGAGAGGAGGGAGATTCAGGTCCTGAGGCTCGTGAGGGGTAAATTCGTCGAGCACGGGAGGTTCGGCGTGGGCGAAACCCTCACCTCCCCTCTGCTGTCCGGTTTGAAATTCGATATAGATGAGGTTCTCATCTAAGCGTCGGAGATGTCCGAAGGAGATAGGAGGCGAGGTGATTTAGAGTGAGTGGAATTCAGCCTGTTATCTTGCAGGAGGGATTGAAGTTCACCTATGAGGATTATCTCAAGTTGCCAGATGACGGCAAGGTGTATCAGATCATCGATGGGGAGGTTTTCATGGCCCCTGCTCCCACTCCAAATCATCAGAGGATAGCCCTGCAGATGGCTATCAGGTTAAGCGCATTTGTAAATGAGAAAGGATTAGGCGAGGTGTTCATCGCCCCCTGCGATGTGGTTTTGTCGGAGGAGAACGTCGTCCAGCCGGATATCCTGTTCATCTCATCCCAAAGAGCCCATATCATCGGCGAGAGATACATCTCCGGACCGCCCGATCTCGTGGTGGAGGTCCTCTCGCCCGGCACGGAGAAGATAGATAAGGTTCTCAAGAGAGGACTTTATGAGCGACACGGCGTCAAAGAGCTATGGTTTGTTTCACCTGAGAGGAGGGAGATTCAGGTCCTGAGGCTCGTGAGGGGTAAATTCGTCGAGCACGGGAGGTTCGGCGTGGGCGAAACCCTCACCTCCCCTCTGCTGTCCGGTTTGAAATTCGATATAGATGAGGTTTTCACCAACTGATGGGAGATCTGGATTCGAAGGATATATTGACGTTAGCGATAGCCATATGCGTGGTGGTTTCGGCCCTGATCGCATATGGCTTTTCGCTTAAGGCCATATTTAACCCTGTCGTCCTCTATCTGAGCGTTCTCTATCTGCTATGGCCCTACCGTTCAAGCGGGATAGGCGGAAGGTTGATAGTGGTTATGACCGTCCTGCTTGCCGTGTGGGGGATATACAAGCTTGGCAGGACGCTCTCACCCTTTCTGGTCGGGTTGGGACTGGCGTATATGTTCGATCCGCTTGTGGTCAAGCTTGAACGGTATATACCGCGCTCCGTGGGGATAGCGCTGGTGATGATGGCGTTGGTGATATTCGTTCTGGGTATGGCTTTCTTCATAGCCTTTCCCGCCGTCAAACAGATGATAGGATTGACCAACCTGATCTACGATTTTTACACCAGCAAGGTCGTTCCCTATCTGAGCAGAGGTGGAGGCGAGAACGAAAGTCCGATGAGGCAGATACTGGACGCCGTGATGACGGACTTCAAATCGAGGGTTCCACAGATCGCAAGCTCGATCGGCGGTTACACCTTTAAGCTTTTCAGCAACGTCGCAAGCGCATTGCTGAGCATCCTGGGGTTTATCGTCGTTCCCGTCATAACGTTCTACATGCTGAGCGAGATCAAGGCGTTGAAGGGTTTCGCCGCCAGGGTGGTGGATAGAAGCCCCAGAAGTGGGATGATCAAGGATTTTCTCAGGGACGTCGATGAGAGCCTCTCGCAGTTCCTCAGGGGACAGTTGGCCGTCTCCTCGCTGGTGGCGCTGTTGACGAGCTTCGGGCTTTTCATAATAGGGCTTCTGGGGCCGACGGACCTCAGAAACTACGCCCTTTTAGTTGGGATAATAGCCGGTATAGCCAATATGATCCCATATATCGGGGCGATCTTGGGGGCTATACCGGGGGTGCTGATCTGCCTCTCATCGCCGGGATATAGATGGTATTTCCTCGTGGCGGTCATCGGATGGTTTTTCGTCGTCCAGTTCACAGAGGGTAACTTCATATCTCCGAAATTGATGGGCAGAACGCTCAACCTGAACCCCGTTTTAATCCTCGTGGCCGTTTTCATCGGGAGCGACCTCATCGGGCCCGTGGGTATGCTGCTGGCCATTCCCTCCGTCTGCGTTATAAGGGCCGGAGTGAGAACGGGGATCAGGATGGTGAAGGCGGAGACGAAGTGATGGCGGTCATTGAGAGCTCTTAGATCCGGAGAATCTGGTCACCCTAAAGGCCGGTGATAGGATCAGCACCGTCGTTATGAAACATGAGCCGATGCCGATGACCAGAACCGTTCCCATGCTTGCCATGCCCCTGTGAGTCATGAACATCAGAGAGCCGAACCCGATCATTGTGGTCAGAGATGTGAGAAGGATCGCCTTGCCGGTGTTGGCAAAGATCGTCCCGATCCTCTGCCATCCTTCCATCCGATACCGGTGTATCAGATGAACGCCGTCGTCTATACCTATGCCGATTATGAGTGGGAAGGCTATGATGTTGCTAATGTCCAACTTCATGCCCAACAGCTTCATCAGCCCTCCCATCCAAACAGCGCCTGCGATAAGCGGTATCATCGCCAGAAACGCGAATCGAAGGCTTCTGAAGTCGATCAGAAGCAGAAGAACAACGGCTACCACCGCCAAAATAAGGGCACGTTTGCCGTCCTGACCCATATAGCTCATCAAGCTCAAAAACATCGGCGGCGTTCCGGTGGCTCGCGGACTTATATAACGCAATTGCTGTGAGAACGCCTTCAGGTTCTCGAAGTTCCATACCGTTCTTTTGGGGATGATGGTTATCAGGAAGAATCGGCCGTCCTTGCTGATATATCGGTTCAGTATATCCTCCGGCAGAGTCTCGAGTCCGATGGGCTCGGGGTTCGCCATCCCGATCAACGTCTCCCTGAGATAGCCGAAGTAATCTTCCTGGAAGCCGTTAAGCGCTTCCACGCCTTTTTTAGGATCGGAGCCGAGGAGTGAGATAAGCTCCTTTATGTAATCCCTCGATTTGGGATCGTCCGGATCGGCCACCAGCTCATAGCATCTCCTCTCCAACCTGTCCTGCCCCGACTGAAAGGCTAAGGAGGAAAGCTCCGTGACGTTCATCCACAACCTGTCTAACTGGGTGAGGATGGCCTCAAATCTCGATCGATCGATAGGCCTGGGGCGATCGGTCCTCATGAGGTTTTCCCTTATCTCCTCAACTATCGCGGCCCTCCTTTTCTGTTCTTCAGGATCAGGCAGATATCGTGTGATGCTATCCACCATCGCTATGTTGGGATACCTCTTGGCTTTGTCAACTATCTCACGGGCGGTCTTCAGGTCCGGGGCCCTGACGAGGGCGTAATCCGGGCTCATGTCGAACTCCTCGATCAGCCTATCGTGGATTTTAACCGAGATCATCCCTTTCGGCTCCAGCTCCAACATGTTGTAGTTGAATTTCAGCCCGCTCGCCTGATATCCGAGGAATATGGTGAGCAGAAGGGCCAGGATCAGCCCCATCCATCCGGTTCTGCTGTATCTCTCGGCGAATCTGCCCATCGACGTGAACTCATATCCGAATCTACCCGAACCGGTTTTCCCTCTCCTCTCAAGCCTCCTCTCCCGGAGCACGAGCAGAGGCGGCAGGAGGAGGAAGGAGGCGAGCATGCAGAAGAGGATGCCCGCGCCTATGATCAAACCGAACTGTCTCATACCGCGGGTTCGGGATATGATTATGGTGAGCAGTACCACGGCGGTGGTCATCGCACCCGTTAAGATCCCCGGACCGACCTTCCTCAGGGCGCTGGAGATGGATTCCTCGATGCTCAATCCTTCCCCTCTGTGCTCCGTAAAGCTCGATATGATGTGTATGGCGAAGTCTACGCCAAGGCCAAGCAGGATAGCGGCAAACGTGGTGGTCATTATGTTGAGATACCCCGTGGTGAGTGAGGCGAAGGCGCTCGTCCAGATCACCCCGACTATCAACACCACGCCCGCGAGCAAGGGGGCGATGAGCATACGGAAGGCGAAGATGAAAAGGGCTATTATCATAAAGAAGGCTATTATGCTCGTCCACCACATTCCGCTTACGGTCGACTCATACTCGTCCGCGCTCATGGGTATATCCCCCGTCAGCTCCGCTTCCACCCCCGGATATCTCCTCTTAGCCTCATCGAGGATACGCCTGATATCATTCACCGTTTTCAGTATCTTTCCTATTTCAGCCGTCAGTGGGAAATTGGGCTGGGCGATCATCATGAGAAGTTTCCTGTTGTAGGAGAGGAAATAGGGATCGCCGAGGATGATCCGGTCGACGGCCTCCTTTGCAAGCTTCGGATCGCCCTCTCCCTCGAAGTATAGCCTCATCGTCTCGAGCCACGCCTTCAATCCATCGAGCGATTGAATCGCCTTATCGGCCTTCTCCTTGGTGGAGAGCACCTCCTCATCGCCGCTGTAGACATATGTTTCCTCAAGTCCATCGTTCAACGCCTTCAGAAAACCTTCCAGACTGAGATCGGAGAACATCCTCTTGAACCGCTCTAGATCCTTCGTGTTCGCCAACATGAGTCCGTGTTTCCTCATGAAATCCGTATCCAGCTTGTATTTGACGTATTTGATCCCCTCCAGCTTGGATATCGGTCCGGCGACCTCATCGGCGAACCCCTTGATCTTCTCCTCGTCGCCCTGGACGACGACGATGATGGAGGAGGCTGAGTCATACTGTTTGATTATCTCGCTGAATTCTTTGGCCGCGGGATCGTTTTCGGGAAGCAGGTCCTCCCACCGCGTGGAGATATCCAGCCTGCTTCCGATAACGAGGGCCACCAGGGTTACGGCGAGGATCACCAAAAGCATACGTCTTGTGCGCCGCGTGGCCCAGTAGCTGAGCCGCCTGAAAATCCTGTCACGCATGCTTTACCTCCAAACGGTAACGTTCGTCATCGACCGTCCTCAATCCGCCTTTGGCGGTCAGATCTTAAAAGTAGATCCTTGCGCGGATGAGAAGGCCGTTCCCGAGCCTACCGGAGAACATCTTCCCCTCTCTACCTATATATAGGTTGCCGAGTAATGTGAGATCCATATCCTCGAAGATCTCATAGCTCAACATGGGCACCAAAGCGAAACTGCCGTCCGAAAGGCTCACTATCATGGAACAGCTTGCCCCGATGAGATCGGTCAACGGATGATCCACGAGGAGGTAGAGGAGGTCCCTTGAGAGCGATCTGCTCTGGCTGGAAAGGAAGCTCATCCAATCGTTAAGGTCATAACGTTCATAGTCGGATTTACATGAGGTGTTGTGGTAAAGCTCAACCATAAAATGCGTTCCGATCTCGAACGTATAATCAAGGCCCATAACCCCTTCCCAGAAATCCTCCTTCCTCTCCATCTTATTGTATGCGAACTCACCCCACACCCCCAATCCTAGAAGCTCACCGGCGAAATCCCCACCTAGAACTCGCCGCCTTTCCCACAGGGAGACGAATCTCAGATAATCGGTATACTCCTGCTTGGTGTCGATCAGTATGAGGGAGTAGTCGAAATGTGAGATCTTCCCTTTAAACCGGATGAGCTTCCCGGAGCCTTTCCAATCCTCCCCAGGTGTATAGATCAGAACGAATCCGTATCTGAGGCCGATAGGCACGTCAAGTCGGAGGGCGTTATGCCCGGGCTGCTCATAGGTCGGGTCCATCATATCCTTGATGTTGAAGACGTCGGTCGGATTCCACGCATAACCCGTGCCCAGGGATATCTGCTGTTTTCCTACCGTCAGGTCGAACCGCTTGAAGGAGAGTTTCAGATAGGCGTTGTCGAGGAAATCCCTGTCCCTATATCTGAAGCGGAAATATGGCTTTGCCTCGCTGGGTATGGATTCGGAGAGGTGTTTCGGGATATAGTCCAAGACATCCCATTCGGTTTTACCGCTGTAGATGATGTAATCGAAGTTCGCCCCGAAGGAGAGGTTATCGGAGGGGCGATATCTCAGATCGACCCGGAGCTTATTCGTATTCATCTGGTAGAACTTATCGTTCACGATACCTAGACCCATCTGAGGTTCGAAATATCCCGACACCTCAACCCCGTAGCAGCTCACCGCTCCGAACAAGAGCAGGCAGAGAATCCAGAACGATCTCATCCGCGCAGCCCCCTTTCGGTAAAGAGCGAGTCGTTCAGCTTGACGTTGTACTTCACCTCGATGTATTCCACCGTGGTTTGGGTGTTATCGAGCAGGTTGTGCATCACCATCTTCATGGGTGTTGGAATGCCGTCTATGATCCTGATATCGCTTAAGATCAACCTCTTGAGGCGAAGATCCGGGTTTTTCTCGTCATAGTAATCCACCACGATCGGCACGAAGCTTTTCTTGTCGACCCACATGATGATCCTGGAGTAGGAGGCATCGCTTCCCTCCCTGCGAGTCAGCTCGATCTTGTAACAGTTGTGCTTCTTGATCCTCTCATCCTTCAGCCTTTTGGGGATGTATTCTTTGATGAAGACCTCTCCGGAGCCCATGTCTTCATATGAGAAATCGCTCCCCTCCATCTTTCTCTTCTTAGCGTGGGTGGCCAGTTTACGCACCCTCTTGGTTCTGGGAAAGTAGATCCATATGTCGTTTGCGTTGTTGAGCATCAGGATGGCCTGTCCTCTAAGCCTTTTAGGCTCAAGGTATCGGATCAGGTTTTTCTCGCCCTTATCTTTGGTGAAGGATTCGTAGAGGAAGGTCCTCTTTTTGCCCGACGAGGTGATGATCGTCATCTTCATCTTCGCGTGGACGGTTTTCGGATTCATCAGCCCGTTGACCTTATCGATTATCTGCCTG
>CAZHVH010000055.1:0-12848 GCA_964535855.1 uncultured bacterium | reverse complement strand
CGGTCAACCTCGAGGCGGCCTGATTGGCGGCGATGATCTGGCCCGACAGATCTTGAATCCAGATGGCGTCATGGGCCTTTTCGAATATCTCCTGATATCTCCTTCCGATTCTCTCCAGCTCCTGACAGAAGAAGGCCTTCTCCACCGCCACGCCCAATTCAACCCCTATGAGCGTCAGAAGCTTCCTCTCATCGGGGGAGAAATGCCTTTTGGTGAGCGTCGCGACACAGAGGGTGCCAACCACCTTATCCCTGGATTTCAGGGGCACGATGAAAAGCGATTTTATCCCCTCCCTCCTCACCGCCTCTCGAGCGAGCCTGGGGTCCTGGGCGGCGTCCTCTATGAAACAGGGTTCCCCGGTCTGGGCAACCCATCCGTTGAATCCCTCTCCTATTTTTAACTCGCTTATCTCTGAGGCGAACTCGTCAGAGATTCCTCTATATACCTTAAGCTCAAGTTTGCCTTTCTCCTCGTTCAGGGAGTAGATGAACACCGAATCCACATCCATGACCTCCTTGACCTTATCGGCGGCGACGTCGAATACATCCTCAAAGAGGAGGGAACAGTTGATAGCAGTGGAGATGGAATGCAGGGCCGAGATGCGCCTTTCGTTTTCCCTAATGGCCTGGATTGAGGCCTGGAGCTCTCGCCTCGCCGCCTCCAATTTCAGGAGGGTCTGTTCCCTTTTACCGATCTCCTTACGCCGGAATTCGAACCACCAGCTGATCAGCCCACCTACGATGGCGATCATACAGGTTTCAAACAGGGACTCGCGCGGGTAGAGGGAGACGAGGAAGACGCGGGGCAACATGATGGCGAGGGCCGTCATGAGGCTGATCATTCCTCCTCTTATCCCGAATATGAAGGCCGCATAGGTCACGGGAGCTAAGAACAAGATCCTCTCCAGGGCATGCCGTTGCAGACCGAACAGGGAGCTCAGCCTTTCCTCCCCTGTGATATGAGGATAATGAAACAGTATGAGAACGAGGAAGATCGACACGACGCCCCAGAAATGAGGATTGCGCGCAAGACCGGCGAACCGTCTCATTCCCCATCACCCCTTCCCATATCCTCCAGTGTGATCCATCCTTCCTTCAGGCAGTGCATTATCGCTTCCACCCGGGAGCTAACACCGAGTTTGGCGAATATATTTCTCCAGTGAGTCTGAACGGTGCGTTCTGAAAGGGAGAGCCTATCGGCGATCTCCTTGTTGAGCAGTCCCTGTGCTCCGAGTTCAACCACCTCCATCTCCCGTCTCGACAGAGGCATCCTTTTGGCAGGTGGGGATTTTTCGCCTTCAGGCTGGAAATGTTCCAGCACTTTCTTGGCGACGGTGGGATGGAGGACGGAATTCCCCTCATAAACGGCCCGTATCGCGTTGAGCAACTCCCGACCGCGCACGTTTTTCAGGAGATACCCGGCCGCCTTCGCCCTCAAAATGGCGAATATGAACTCCTCGCTATCGTAGGCTGTTAAAACCAGGACGCTGACGGAGGGATGGGATTCCTTTATACGCCTGGTGGCCTCAACTCCGTTCAATCCCGGAAGGGCGATATCCATCAGGACGACATCGGGTTTCATCTGACCCACCATCCGAACGGCCTCCTCGCCGTTTCCCGTCTCTCCCACCACCTCCATATCCTCCTCGCGCTCGATCAACTCCCGAATTCCCTCCCGAACGACGGTGTGATCCTCCACCAGGAAAACCTTGATTTTCTCCATTTCAGGCCTCATAGCGGATCTCCCAAATCAATATTATAACATATCATCTCCCTAAATACCTCATCAAAAAAGCCTACGCCTTTTGGCGTAGGTCATCGCGCGTTATATCGATTAAAAAGCTTACGCTTATTTACGGCTTGTTATAAGCGGAAAGATAAAGTAAAATCCGAACTGGAATTGATGAAATAAGCCACTGAGGTGAAAAAATGGAAAGGAAGAAGATTCTGATAGTGGATGGTGAGCCCGGCTTCGTGGCCAAAGCGAGGAAGGCCCTGGAGGGCCACTATCAGGTGGAAGTTGCCTCCTCAAGGGAGGAGGGGCTGGAGAAGGCCAAGAGGGAGTATCCCGACCTGATCATCGTCGGTTATCTCGAGCCGAGGGGAAGTTCCTTCAAGCTCCATAAGGAGCTCAGGGAGAACCTGACGACCAGGGAGATCCCCCTTCTGGTGGTGGACGTCCGTCCCGAGGAGCACGCCCGAAAGGGATGGACGAGGGAAGAGGGGATGCAGATGGACGCCGAGGGCTATCTCTCACGGCCCGTCGATCCCGATGAGCTGCGGGAGGAGGTGGCCTCGATCCTCAAGAGCGTCACCGTCAAACCCGTGGAGCTGGAGGATGTGCTGGAGCAGATGGAGATGTTGCTCAAACGCGTGGAGAAGATAGAAAAAATGCTCGTCGCTTAAGGGGTGAAAATTGGAAAGAGGAGTCCTGGTCATCGGCGCTGGGATAGCCGGGATGACGGCGGCCGTTACGCTCGCGGATAACGGTCTGCCCGTTTACCTGGTGGAAAGGGAGAGCTCCATCGGAGGATGGGCTTCCACCTTCTGTTGCAAGGCGAGGGACATCTGCACGAAATGCTCGGTCTGCACGGTGGAGCGAAAGCTCAAGGAGGTATCAGCCCATCCCCGAATCTCCATACTGACCAACACAACGGTTGAGGAGGTGACGGGCGAGGTCGGAAACTTCGAGGTCGAGATCCTTCACCTACCCTCATCGATCGATCCGGAGAGATGCGTCGCCTGTGGGATCTGCGCTGACGTGTGCCCCGTCAAGGCCATTTCCCCCCCATCGCCCGAGGCTTTCCCCTACTCCTACCTCCTCGACGAGACCCGATGCCTTCGCCTCAAAGGCGAGGAGTGTGAGCTCTGTCTCGAAGCGTGTCCCCTAAACGCCATCAAATTCGACGTCGAGCCGAAGAGGGAAAAGCTGAAGGTTGGAGCGATCATCGTCGCCACCGGATTCGATCCCTTCGACGCCAAGGAACTGGGAGGACTCGGCTACGGCAGATATGAGTCCGTCTTCACCGGCCTGGATCTCGAGCGGGCCTTCAATAAAGGCGACATCGAGAAGCTGACCTCGTTGGATTCCATCGCCTTCATCCAGTGTGTCGGATCGAGAAACACCGAGCACGGCTACTGCTCCCAGGTCTGCTGCAAATACGCCATGAGGTTCGCCATGCTCATCAAGGATCAAAACCCCTCCGCATCCATAACCATCTTCTACATCGACCTTCAAAACTCCGGAAAGGGGTTCGCCGAGTTCTACGAGGAGTCGCGCGATAAGATCAGGTTTATCCGAGGCGTGCCGGTTGAGGTGACTGAGGGGCCATCGGGGAAGCTTGAGGTGAGATTCGAGGAGATCCCGAAGGGGATCGTGAAAAAGGAGCTTTTCGACGCCGTCGTCCTTTCAATCGGCATGGTCCCCAGGAAGGATTCATGGGAACTGGCCTCAAAACTGGGTATAAGTCCCGATGAATACGGTTTCTTCGATACGGTGGGTTCCCTCAACTCCAACGAGACGAACGTGGAGGGGATTTTCGTTGCAGGGGCCTGCCAGGGCCCTAAGGACATACCCGATTCAATCGCCCATGCAGGGGCGGCGGCCGAGAAAGCGATGGAGGTTTTAATAAGATGCGAGAGAAAATAGCCCTCTTTCTATGCGACTGCCATCATAGCCTGAAAAACATAGATTTCGACGCCGTGAGGGAAAAGGCGGAAAAGCTCGAGGACGTAGTCCACGTGGGCTTAAGCTCCGCCCTCTGTCTTAAGGAGGAGCTGGAGGAGATGGCCTCTGCCGTCAGGGAGAAGGGCGCTGATCGGGTGGTCATAGCCGCCTGTTCCCCCCGGTTGAGCGAGCCGATCTTCCGAAACGCCATCCAGGAGGCGGGGCTGAACCCCAACATGCTCTCCATAGCGAACATCAGGGAACAGTGCTCCTGGGCCCACGAAGGGGATGTCACGGATAAGGCGATCGAGATGATAAGGATGGCCGTGAGCGGATCTCGATCGCTGAAGGAGATCCGGCGGGAGGAGATCGATCTGACGCGAGAGGTGCTCGTGGTAGGAGGAGGTAGGACGGGGGTGAGAACCGCCCTTGAGATCTCACGGCTTGGCCTGAAAACGACGCTCCTGGAAGGGACAGATCACCTCCGCGCCGAGATAAACGACGAGAACGTCGAAGTCCTCACGGGAGCAACGCTGGTGAAGGTGGAAGGGAACGTGGGAGACTTCTCCGTGAGGATAAAGAAAGGTGAGGAGGAGATCCTACGCAGGTTCGGTGCTATCATCTTTGCCGAGGAGAGCCGGATGGTCGGAATCCCAACCTCCGGTTCCAAGCGCGTTTCAGGCGTGATCTCGCATGACGAGCTCGATGAGATGATACGGAGCGAAACGACGAGATTTGAAACTGTGGCTTTCCTGCTTGATCTCCACGGCGAGGGTTTCCGTCTCTCCACGCTTTCCGCCCTCAGGGGCGCCCTGATGGTCAAGGAGAAGAGGGCGAGCGAGGTATATGTGCTTTGCAAAAACCTTAAGGTGGACAGCCAAGGCGCCGAGGCCCTCTATCGGGAGGCACGGGATCGGGGCGTGCTTTTCCTGAAGTTCGACGGAAAGGTGAAGATAGAACCCCTCGAGGACGGCAGGGTAAAGGTAAAGGCGAAGGATGTGCTCCTCGGCGACGAGGTGGAGCTGACCTGTGACCTTGTGGTTGTGGAGGAGGTGTCTCCGCCACCCTCAGCCGAAGAGATCGGCCCCAAACTGAGGGTGGGGACCGATTCGCAGGGTTTCTACCAGGACGAGAACGTCCATCTCTATCCCGTCCTCTCACGACGGAAGGGGATATTCTTCGTCGGAAGCTGCCGGGGAGATCTGGACCCCGTCCGCGCGTCGATGGACGTTTCGAGCGTCGCAATCGAGGTCTACGAGCTCCTCTCAAGGGGCAAGATGAGTGTGGAAATCGAGAGGGTGAAGGTCGAGCCCGATAAGTGCAGGTCATGTCTGACGTGCATCCGCTTCTGTCCTCATAGTGCGATCCGGCTGACGCGGCTGGAGGAGAGAGAGGTAGCCCAGATCTACGATCCGGCCTGCGATGAATGTGGGCTCTGCGCGACCGTCTGCCCGGCCAAAGCGATAGCGCTCTCCAGGGAAAGCGACGACGGGATACTTGCTCAGATCGAGGCGATGGAGGAGGGTAGGATCGTCGTTTTCTGTTGTGCTGAATCGGCCTATCACGCGGCCGATAGGGCCGGGATGCTGAAAATGGCATATCCGTCCCAGGTCAGGATCATCCCCGTTCCCTGCGCCGGAAGGGTGGACACGCTGCATATCCTCAAGGCTTTCGAGAACGGAGCGGCGGGAGTGCTGGTGATGGGATGCCCGGAGGGAGCATGTAGACATCTCGAGGGGAATATCAGGACGAGGGAAAGGGTGAGATACGTCCAGAACATGCTCGAGGAGATGGGATTGGACGGGAAGAGGGTCAAGATGGTCGGCCTCGGCCCCGATATGGCCTGGAAGTTCGTCCAGGAGGTATCCGGAATGATGAAGGAGGTAGGAAAATGATAATCGCCGAGAGAAAGCCCTTCCAAGAGATATGGGAGATGATCCGGGGATATGAGCGGATAATGGTGGTGGGATGCGGGACGTGCGTCACCGTCTGCTGGGCGGGCGGTGAAAAGGAGGTCGGCGTTCTCTCCTCTCAGCTCAGGCTCAGGGCGGCGGAGGAAGGCAGGAAGCTCAACATCATCGAGTCGGTCATCGAAAGGCAATGCGAGAAGGAGATGGTCGAGGAGATCGCTGACAAGGTGCGAGAGGTAGAAGCCGTTCTCTCGATGGGATGTGGCGTGGGGGTACAGACCATCGCCGAGACCTTCGAGGAAAAGCCGGTGTTTCCCGCCCTCAATACCACCTTCATGGGGATGCCTGAGAGGGAGGGTATCTGGGTCGAAAGGTGTGCCGCATGTGGAGACTGCATGCTCTACTGGACCGGAGGGATCTGCCCCGTCATAAGATGTGCTAAAGGGTTGCTTAACGGACCGTGTGGCGGAACGAGAAGGGGCGGGAAATGCGAGATAGATCCCGATAAGGACTGCGCCTGGGTGCTCATCTATCAGAGGCTCGAAAAACAGGGAAGGCTTGATCTGATGGAAAGGTATTATGAGCCTAAAAACTATCGGGCGGTGAAAAGACCCGGGAAGATCGAAGCCGCTATCAGGTAGATCGGAGGTTGAAGAGATGGCAAGACCTTTCAGGCAGACGCTTCAGGAGAAAGATTTCATCGTAACCGCGGAGGTCGGGCCTCAGAAGGGGACGGATACCCGGAAGGTGATAGAAAACATCGAGCTTCTTAAGGATAAGGTGGACGCCTTAAACGTGACCGATAATCAGGGATCGGTGATGAAATATCCATCCGTCGGCGTCTGTCTCCTCATCAAGGAACACGGCGGAGAGCCGATCCTTCAGATGACCTGTCGCGATAGAAACCGATTGGCCCTGCAGGCCGATCTCCTTTTCGCCTATTCCAGAGGCATAGATAACGTCCTGTGCCTCACAGGCGACTCCATCGACATCGGGGATCACAACGAGGCGAAACCCGTCTTCGATCTCGATTCAGTCCAGCTCATCCACATGGTTCACACCCTCAACTCCGGCAGGGATATGGTGGGCAACGAGCTTGAGGGGAAAACCGATTTCTGCATAGGGACGACCGGCACGCCCTCCGCCGATCCCATCGAGCCGCAGCTCATAAAGTTCAAGAAGAAGCTGAAGGCGGGGGTCTCGTTCGTCCAGACTCAGGCCGTCTACGATCTGGATGATCTTAAGAGGTTCGTCGAATTCGCCCGCAGCGTGGACGAGAAGGTCAAGATACTGGCCGGAATAGTCCCCGTCGTCTCGGCCAGGATGGCCGAGTTCATGAACGAAAACACCCCCGGCGTCTTCGTCCCCCAGGAGATAATCGACGAGATGAAGGGAGTGCCGAGAAAGAGGAGGGTGAAAAAGGGGATAGAGATCGCCGCCAGAATGATAAGGCGCATAAAGGAGGAGAGGATCTGCGACGGGGTCCACATCATGTTCATAGGAAGGGAGGAGAGGGTGCCGGAGATCCTGGAATCAGCCGGATTACTTTGAGGAGGAGGGAAAATGGCCGTACTTCTAAACAAACTGGATGCGAAATTCAAATATGAGGTGGCCAACGAGCCGGGAGGGGAGAACATCAAGCTCTGTTTCGCCTGTGGACTCTGCACGGCGAGCTGTCCCGTCTCGGAGATCGATCCGGAGTATAACCCGCGGAGGATCATCCGCATGGTGCTTCTGGGGATGAGGGAAGAGGTTCTCTCCTCGGACTTCATCTGGCTCTGTTCGCAATGTTATACCTGCCAGGCCCATTGTCCGCAGAACGTCAACTTCTCGGACGTGATGAAGGCCCTGCGCAATATGGCCGTGCGCGAAGGGTATGTCCACCCTTCTTTCGCCTCTCAGATAAAGAAAATCGACACCTTCGCCCAAAGGCTGCGTCATCAGATGGTCCTCTCGATCGTGGGCCGAAAATCCTCGGAGATAAACATAAATCCCGAAAAGCTGGCCGAAGAATCTCTGAAAAAAATGAAGGGTTGAGGGGGGCGACGATATGGAGATGAAAGACAAACCCACAGGTGCGGTGCTGGTCGTCGGAGGAGGTATCGGTGGGATTCAGGCGGCGTTGGATCTGGCCGACTCCGGATATTACGTCTATCTGGTTGAAAGATCGCCCTCGATCGGCGGCGTCATGGCCCAATTGGATAAGACCTTCCCAACCAACGATTGCTCCATGTGCATATTGGCCCCGAAACTGGTCGAGTGCGGGAGAAACCTCAACATAGAGGTCATAACCTGTGCCGAGCTTTTGGACCTCCAGGGCGAGCCGGGGAAGTTCAAAGCGCTGGTCAAAAAACATCCCAGATACGTGGATACGGATAAATGCACCGGCTGCGGCGAGTGTGCTGAGGTCTGTCCCGTTGAAAGGCCCAGTGAATTCGATCAGGGTCTGGGCATGAGGAAGGCGATATACAGGCCCTTCCCTCAATCTTTCCCGAACGCCTTCGCCATCGAGAAGGGTGAGAGGCCACCCTGCAGGCTCACCTGCCCGGCGGGGATAAACGTCCAGGGATACGTCGCCCTGATCTCGAAGGGGAAGTATCGCGAGTCGCTCAACCTGATAAGGGAGACCGTTCCCTTCCCGGGGGTTTTAGGCCGAATCTGTCCCGCTCCGTGCGAGGAGAAGTGTAACAGGGGACTTCTGGATGAGCCGATAGCCATCCGCGCTCTTAAGCGATTCGCCGCCGATTACGGCAGCCAAGTTCAGACCGAAGAGCCGAGGATAGAGCCTAAGGAGGAGAAGGTCGCCATCATCGGCTCGGGCCCGGCCGGCCTGACCGCAGCCTATCACCTCGCCAGAGAGGGCTATAGAGTCACCGTCTTCGAGGCGCTTCCCGTGCCCGGGGGAATGCTATATGTCGGCATCCCCGAGTACCGATTGCCTAAAAAGGTTCTGATGCAGGAGATAAAATGGATCGAGCGTTTCGGCGTTGAGATCAAAACCAATACGCCCATCGGCCAACACCTGAAGATCGACGATCTGTTCGAGCAAGGGTACAGCGCCGTGTTCATCGCCGTGGGCGCCCATCGAAGTCGGAAATTGGGGATCGAGGGCGAGGACGCCGAGGGCGTGATCCACGGGGTTGATTTCCTGAGGAAGGTCAACCTCGGCGAGGAGGTCAGGATAGGGAAGAAGGTCGCCGTGGTGGGCGGCGGAGATGTCGCCATAGACGCCGCGAGGGTCGCCAGAAGGCTGGGATCCGACGTGACCATCCTCTATCGAAGGTCGAGGGCCGAGATGCCAGCAAGGGAGGATGAGATCGAACAAGCGGAGGCAGAAGGCGTTAAAATCGAGTTCCTGGTCACACCCGTCGAGGTCCTCACCGAAGGAGGCAAGGTCAAAGGGGTGAGATGCATCCGCATGAAGCTCGGCGAGCCGGATGCCTCCGGCAGAAGGCGGCCTATCCCCATCGAGGGCTCCGAGTTCGAGATGGAGATCGATACGTTGATCCCCGCCATCGGTCAGGCCCCAGACACCTCTTTCCTTAAAGAAGCCGGCATAAAGCTCACGGACAGGGGAACCATAGAGGTCGATCCGGTAACCCTTCAGACGAGCAGGGAGGGTATCTTCGCCGGCGGAGATTGTCATACGGGGCCGGGCATAGCCATCGAGGCCATCGCCGCCGGAAAACGGGCCGCGGAATCCATCATCAGATACCTCAGAGGAGAGGATCTGAAAGAGGGTAGAAGCCCGATGGGGAAGGATCTGGCCGGGGATCTGACGCCCTTGAACCCCATACCCTGGTGGGAGAGGCGGAAACCGCGTCAGGAGATGCCAACCCTGCCTCCGGAGGAGAGGATCGCCGGTTTCGATGAGATAGAGAAGGGGTTCAACGAGGAAGAGGCCGTTAAGGAGGCGAGCCGCTGTCTGAACTGCGGGATCTGCTCGGAGTGTCTGCAGTGCGTCTCCGTCTGTAAGGCGAACGCTATAGATCACAACATGAAAGAGGAGATCGTAGAGCTCGACGTCGGCGCTGTGATCCTGAGCCCGGGTTTTGAGGAATTCGATCCCTCCGTGATCCCCTATCTGGGATACAGGAAGTATCCCAACGTCGTAACCAGCATCGAGTTCGAAAGGATGCTCTCCGCGTCGGGGCCTTATGAGGGAAACCTCGTGAGACCCTCCGATGGGAAGCCGCCCAGGAGGATAGCCTGGATCCAGTGCGTCGGATCGAGAGACGCGAGCTGCAATCGCGATTACTGCTCATCCGTCTGCTGCACCTACGCCATAAAGCAGGCCATCGTGGCCAAAGAACACGTGCCGCATGAGATCGATGAGACCATCTTCTTCATGGATATGAGAACTCAGGGCAAGGGATTCGAGAGGTTCTACGAGAGAGGCAAGGAGGAAGGGATAAGGTTCGTGAGGGCGAAGGTCTATCAGGTCGAAGAGGTGGATGAGACGGGTGAGCTCTCGGTGAGATATCTGGATGAGGACGGAGGCGTGAAAAAGGCCCAGTTCGATCTGGTCGTCCTCTCCGTCGGTTTCCAGCCATCGGAGGAGGTCCTCAGGCTTGCGAGGAAGCTGGGCGTGCAGCTCAATCCCTATGGCTTCTGCCATACCTCCCCGTTCGCCCCGATTGAGACATCAAGGCCCGGCGTGTTCGTCTGCGGCGCCTTCTCCGGTCCGAAGGATATCCCCGAGACGGTCATGCAGGCCAGCGGCGCGGCCGGCAGCGCGGCCGTAATGCTCGCTTCGGCACGAAATACCCTCACCAAAAAGAAGGAGTATCCGCCCGAGAAGGACGTCACCGGCCAGGAGCCCAGGATAGGCGTCTTTATATGCCACTGCGGCATCAACATAGGAGGTGTGGTGAACGTCCGCGAGGTCGTGGAATACGCCAAAACGCTCCCAAACGTGGTATACGTCGAGGACAACCTCTATACCTGCTCACAGGATACCCAGCAGAGGATAAAGGAGAAGATAGAGGAGTACAACCTCAACCGTGTGGTGGTGGCCTCCTGCTCGCCCAGAACCCACGAACCCCTCTTCCAGGAGACCATAAGGGAGGCCGGTCTGAACAAGTATCTGTTTGAGATGGCCAACATCCGAGATCAGTGCTCCTGGGTTCACATGCACGATCCGGAAGGGGCGACGGAGAAGGCGAAGGATCTGGTGAAAATGACGGTGGCCAAGGCGGCGCTTAAGCGGCCACTCAAACCCCTCTCGCTCCCGATCAATCGTTCAGCTCTGGTCATCGGAGGAGGTGTGGCCGGCATGACCGCCGCCCTGACGATCGCCGACCAGGGGTTCGAGGTGCATCTCATCGAAAGGGGTGAATCGCTGGGCGGGAACGCGAGGAGGATACATTATAACCTCGAAAGCGATGACGTCCAGTCCTTCCTGTCCGATCTGATACGGAGGGTCGAGGAGCATCCGCTGATAAGGGTATACACCCGCGCCTACATCGTGGACGCCTACGGATACGTCGGCAACTTCACCACGGAGATAATGAGATATCGGGGCAGGGCGATAGAGACCATAGAGCACGGCGTCACCATCATCGCCGCCGGGGCCCAGGAGTATAAGCCGAAAGAATATCTCTACGGCAGAGATCCAAGGGTGCTCACGCAGCTTGAGCTCGAGGAGGAGATAGCAAAGGGAAGCCCGGATATCGTCAACTGCGATAACCTCGTGATGATCCAGTGTGTCGGCTCGCGGGATAGCGAACGGCCGTATTGCAGCAGGGTGTGCTGCAACCAGGCGATCAAAAACGCCCTGAAGCTCAAGGCGAGAAAGGAGGACATGAACATCTATATCCTCTACAGGGATATGAGGACGTACGGGTTCTACGAGCGATATTACCGTGAGGCAAGAGAAAAGGGGATTATCTTCCTGCGCTACGATCCTGAGGATAAGCCGCGGGTGAGCCGCGTTAAGAGGGATGGACAGTCGCTCTTGAGGGTTGAGCTCAGAGATCCGGTTCTGGGAGAGGATGTGGCGATCGACGCCGATATACTCGCTCTGAGCGTTCCTGTGGTTCCCTCGGAGGAGGCGAGGGAGCTTGCGACCTTCTACAAGGTGCCGCTGAACGAGGACGGTTTCTTCCTCGAAGCGCACGTGAAGCTTCGTCCGGTGGATTTCGCCACGGACGGGGTTTTCGTCTGCGGTTTGGCACATGCCCCCAAATCCATTTCGGAAAGCATCGCCCAGGCCAAGGCGGCGGCCATGCGGGCCACCAACATACTGGTCAAGGAATCGCTGACGGCCGAGGGGATCGTCAGTGAGGTTAACGAGGAGATCTGCGGAGGCTGCGGGATCTGCGAGGTCCTCTGTCCATATGGCGCTATAGCCGTTGATGCGGAGAAGAAGGTGGCGAAGGTCAATGAGGCGCTCTGTAAAGGCTGTGGCACCTGTGCCGCGGCGTGCCCCTCAGGTGCCGCTCAACTGAGAGGGTTCAGAAGGGACCAGATATCGGCGATGCTCGCTGCCGCCCTGTCGGAGGTGTAAGGATGGAGAGATTCGAGCCCAAAATCATCGGTTTCTGTTGCAACTGGTGCGCTTATGCCGGCGCGGATCTCGCCGGCATAAGCCGAATCCAATATCCGCCGAACCTGAGGATGATAAGGGTGATGTGCTCCGGATCGGTGGACCCCGAGCACATCCTGGAGGCCTTCAGAAACGGAGCCGACGGCGTCTTCATCGGCGGGTGCCATCCCGGCGATTGCCACTACATGAGTGGGAACTATAAGACGTTGAGAAAGGTGAAGCTGCTGAAAAAGCTCCTGCCACAACTGGGGCTTGAGCCCGAAAGGGTGCGCCTGGAATGGGTCTCGGCCGCCGAGGGAGCGAGGTTCGCCCAGGTGGTGGCCGATTTCATCGAGGAGATCAGAAGATTAGGACCAAATCCTTGGAAACGAACGAAGGGAGCAGAGAGATGAAACTGAAACTGGCGATCGGACTGGGCTCCACCTGTTCAGGATGCGATATCGCCATCCTCGACCTCGCCGAGAGGATCCTCGAGCTGGTGGACCTCGCCGATATAGTCTTCTGGCCGACGGCGATGGATTTTAAGCTCGAAGACCTCTCCAAGTTCGGGGAAGGCGAGATAGACATAAGCATCTATCACGGCACGGTTAGGACCTCAGAACAGGAGCATATCGCGCATCTTTTGAGGGAGAAATCGAAGGCGGTCATGGCCTTTGGCTCCTGCGCCTGCTTCGGCGGTATACCGGGGCTGTGTAACCTGACGAACAGGGAGGAGATCTTCCGAA
>CAZHVH010000054.1:0-12870 GCA_964535855.1 uncultured bacterium | reverse complement strand
ATGGAACCTGGAGGACATATACCAGAAAGGACGGTCTCGTCCATAACAGCATCTACACCATAGCGATCGACGGCGATTACGTCTGGATAGGCACACAGAGAGGGCTTTCACGCTTCAGCAAGTCCACGGGGGTGTGGACGACTTTCACCGAAACACACTGGCCAGAGGATATCAGATGACGGGGTGGATCGAGAGGATTCCGCCTCAACTGATATGTGAGAGATTGGCGCCTTTCATGACTGAAAGGAGGAAACGGAGGATAGAAGAGGCGCTGGAAAATAGGATTATGAACCTGATCGTTCTGATAGAGGACCTCCACGATCCTCATAACATCTCCGCCGTCCTGCGCACGTGTGAGGGGATGGGAATACAACAGGTGGCTGTGATAGAGGGACCGAGCACCTTCAAATCCCATCCCCAGGTCTCCCAAGGAGCGCATAAATGGCTCCACCTCTATAGGTTCAAGGAGACCGAAAGCGCCATAAGGTGGCTTCGCGCGGAAGGATTCGTTATCTACGCCAGTTTCTTAGGGGAGGGAAGCGAACCACTTGAGAAGTGCGTTCCCTTCCCCGAAAACCTCGCCCTCTTCTTCGGAAACGAGCATGAGGGGCTTTCCAGGAGGGTCATAGAGGAGGCGGATAGGAGGTTCATGCTGCCTATGATGGGATTCACGGAAAGCTTTAACGTATCGGTCGCTGCTGCCCTGACGCTGTGTGAGGTCTTCCATCATGGATTTAAACCCAGATATCTCACCGAAGAGGAGAGATGGCGCTTGAGGGCTGAATGGTATATGAAATCGGTCAGGCGTTCCCCTGAGCTTCTTCGGGACCTTTTTGATCGATCCGGATCACCCATCGAACCCTCTCCTGATCCTTGATCTCCTCCAGCATTCTCCCAGCCGCTTCCAGATCGGATATAATCACGGCCTTATCCTCATCGGCCATTATCCTGACCGATATGGGTCCTATCTTCAATGTATCGCCGTTTTTCGCCTTTGTGCTTTCCCCGGCGGCGACTATCCTATCGTTGAACCTCAGCTCTCCTTTTTGCACCTCCATATGATAGAACGGTTCCCCGGAGATCACGTCCGTTTTCCTGGTGAGGTTCAGCTTCAGAGCGGTCTCACCGTTCTCTATCACTTCGATCTCTGAGGGCATCTCGCGCGTGGATTCATCGGCGGAGACCGAGACAGTGCTGACGCCCAGATCTTCCTCCTCCTCATCCACTATCATTTCCTCCTCGCCTGCCGGAGCTTCCTTTGGCTCTGAGGTTTTGACCGAGCCGGGCTTTCTGAATATCCCCTCTAGCTTTGGCCTCTTGAGATACAGTACGAGGCCACCTCCGACAAGGGCAAATCCTATTAGTATGAAGGTCATTTTACCTCCTATCCCCGATCCGCCGATCACCTCTATCTGCAACGTCGGATCGACGATGGCCACCCCATCATCCCGGGAGAGGGTAAGGATGTATATGCCAGGGTTTATGGGCGTAAATTCACCCTGATACCTGTCCCTGCTGATCCTCTGAAGGTATATCGTCCGGGATGATCCGTCAGGGCCTTTCACCGTGACGGCCAACGACTCCTTATGCATGGCGCTGGCGTTCTCCAAAACGGTGGCCTCGACTTGAACGGGGCTACCGCTTTTGCATTTGGAATCCATCCTCTTCAGTGCCACCTTGGGAATGGATTCATCAACGAACCCGACCACGTGTTTCTCCGATCTGATGATGACCTCCTGATCGTTCAGCTTCCCGCGCATCTCGGCCTGCACGAGATATCGGCCGGGTATATCGGCCTCATCGTAGGAGTAAACGTAATCCCCGAACCTATTTTGCAGTTTAAACTCAGGGCTGATCCGGCCGTCGGGATGTATCACCTTGCACCATACGCCGTCTATTTGAAGCACCGATCCATCGGATATGGCGAACTGGGGGGAATCGATGAGTTCACCCTGGTATTTCACGTTGACGATTATCTCAAGCGGGGAACCGATCCTGAACTTCGGGGCAAAGGGCATCTCCAGCTTTATATCCTCCTTCACGGCCACCGATTGCGTGATGTTCGTCGTGCGAGGCGTAGTTATCAGGGCGGTCCAGGTCCCGGGAATTGGCTTTTTCACGGCAAACAGCTTATAGCTTCTCTCGGAGGCATAGGGTTTGACCCGCTTGCCGTCGGGTGATATGAGCTTAACCTCCAGATCGGGGTTTTGATCGTGAATAAACTGGAACTCCACCTCATCGGCGAACGGATCGGCCAGACGAATCCGCTTCGTCTCGCTCCCGTTTACCTGATATCTCTCGGTGTGAACGGAGAGGCCCCTAAGCTGGTTGAATATGTCGGAGAATATGACGACGAGATCGGCGCTGGTAGGGGAGTAGAAGAAATGGTTCTCCTTTTCCCGCTCAGGTGGTTTGGTGTAATCGGCGAGCTTTCCGAGGAAATCCATATCGGGGTCATCCGTCAGGGCGACGACATATATGGGGATCTTCCGGGCCAGGAACCGATAGGCGGTTTTCGATAGGATAACCGATTTGCTCATCTCGGCCGCCGCCCTTTTCTCCTGAGGTGTGCCTTCCACCACGTCCACCTCGCCGTCCGTCAGCAATATGACGGCGCTCGTGATCTGGGAGGGGACGGTTTTAAGCTGTTCGAGAGCGGACTTAAGGGCGCCATCTATATCCGTCAGCTTTCTATTCGAAAGTATTATGCCCGACCTCTCCTTGATCTTCCTCTTTTGGGCTGGGCTGCCGTCGACGCGTGTGAGCGGCTGGAGGACGAAAGGCTTATCGCTGAAATCGATCAAACAGATGTAATCTCCCCCCCTGGTCTTATCGATCACGAGCTTTGCCGCCTCCCAACGCAACCCTTTGGGGTCATGTCCCGCCCAATCCATGCTGCCGGAGTTGTCTATAAGCAGACAGAGGGCGAGGTTTCTCTCATCGCCCGAGGCGAGATATGGGATAAAACCCACGAGGATGAGAATTAGGATCAATGCTTTTTCCCTCACTTCATTTCACCTCACTTTGAAGGTATGAGGTAAAGAGCCTAACCATATCGGGATCGAACATGGAGCCGGCGTTCTCCTTTAGAAAGGAGATGGCGAGGTTTTCCGCCTGAGTGTTGCCCTGTGTATCATGCCTTGCGAACCTTATCGCATCGTACACCTCTGCCACGGAGATGATGCGCGACTCCAGGGGTATCTCCTCCCCCTTCAGTTGATCCGGAAATCCCTTTCCGTCCCACCTTTCATGATGGTGTCTGACGATCTCGGGTGCCTTCTGAAAGAGCTTCAGATCTTTGATGAGCTTCTCACCTGCTATCGGATGATTCTCGTACTTGGTTCTCTCACGGACGCTGAATGCGGTGACCGATTTTCGCCTCAGATCAGAGGAAAGGAAGACCTTCCCTATATCGTGAAATCTCGCTGCGACAGCGAGCTCAAGCAGGGCATCGCGTGAAAAGTCCATTATCCTTCCCAAAGCCAGGACATGTCTGGATACCCTGCCTGAGTGGCCCGGTATGATGTAGGAATCCATCTCAACTTGGTTGAGGATCGTGTCTATCACGTTAAGGGCGCCTATAAACTCCCCTGGAAGATCGACCTCAAGTCCGAACAGCTCCTCCTCCTTCCTCCTTCTGCTTAAGGCCGCGTTTACGCTGTTAAGTATCTCATCCTGATCGAACGGTTTGGTGATGAAGTCCTCTGCCCCAAGTTTAAGCGCTTTGACGGCCGCCTCCGCCGTGCCGACAGCAGTTATCATGATAACGGGGACGCCGGGATGTATCCCCTTTATCCTATCAAGAAGCTCTAATCCGCTTATCTCGGGCATGCGAATATCGAGCAGGATCAGATCGAACTCCTCCCTTTCCAAGAGCCTCAACACCTCAGAGGGGTTATTGACGGCGTGAGGCTCAAATCCCCACGACTCAAGTATGGTTGAGAGAACCGATGTTATCACCTCCTCATCGTCGACGATGAGGACTCTGGGCTTAGCGGGTTCGCCGTTCACGATTCCACCTCCTTAAATTTTATATCGGAAGCCGATCGGATAGGCTTAAGCGGAAATCTCCTTCTCCTTCAGATAGGCGATCGACCGCCAGATAAAGAGGAGAACGATCAGAATTAGGATCATGACGGCATAATAGGAGGGAAGCCTTCCTTTCAGGATAAACTTCGGACCTCTTGAGGTGGGGAAGATCGAAAGCATGTAGTCCATTATCGTCAGCCTTCTCAGGAATCCGGGCACCTGAGATGTGAGCTTTTCCCATCCGATCAAAAGCAGCCCTATCAATATCGGTCTTCTCGTCCGCACTCCCAGGAACAGCCCCACGGCGCCGTATGCCAACGCTCCCAAGGCGAAGGAAGCCAGATATCTCAGATACTCAGACCATCCCTGCCATATGAGGAGAGAGATCAGCGTGATCATCACCGTAACGATCGACAGGATCACCGTCGCATATCCCAGGAATTTCCACAAGATCACCTTCGACCTGCTGATCGGCCGCGTGGCGAGGTAGATCCAGGTGCCGGAGGATATCTCGTCGCCCATAAGCGACGAGCCGTACAGCAGACTGATCAGCGTGATCACGCCGTGGATCATACCCGCTGCCAGCAGGGGTACTATAGACCCGCCCGGCCTTCCGGAAAGCTTTATGAAACCGGCAGTTAGGAGGGGCAAAAGGCTTAGACCGCCTATCAACATCGACCGTCGCCTAAAGAATATCCCTCTGATCGTCATCCAAAACAACCGACTCATCCTATCAGATACCTGAAGACGGAATCGAGGTTGTCGTCAGGAGAGTAGAACCTCCTTACCTCTACCCCCGTCTCAACGGCCAATTTGGGAAACTCCGAGTAGAACCTCTCTGGGGACTCCGTCTCGATCGAGATCCCGCCTTCTTCCAGATCTACCCTCACGACGTGATCCATATCGAGCAGCCTCCGAGCCAGAGGACGAGGTTTATCGCATTCGATGAAGACCCTGTGAGGATGTTCATCTATGAGGGATCTGATCTCGTGTATGTTACCCTCAGCCACCACCTTCCCCTTGTTGATCAGGACAACTCTCTCGGTCATCGACTCAATCTCGTAGAGCACATGGCTCGAGATGAGAATCGTCTTGCCCTGATCGCCCAGCTTCTTTATCGTCTCGATCATCTCCATCCTGCCGATCGGATCCAGCCCTTTCATCGGCTCATCGAGCACCAGCAGATCGGGATCGTGCGCCAATGCCTGGGCCAGTTTCAGCCTTTGTCTCATCCCCATGCTGTACGATCCGATCTTCTTCCCCATCATCCCCTCCATCCCTACCCTTTTAAGCGATTCAAAGGCCCTCAGCCGTGCCTCCTCAGGGGTGAAGCCGTAAAACGACGCGAGGAAATCAACGAAATCCAGCCCCCTCATGAACTCGTACATAGCGTTGGTATCAGGGCAATACCCCACCCTGGAGGAGACCTTAGGGTTGTCCCAAGGGTCCTCGCCGAAAACCCGAACCTCGCCTTTGCTCGGTTTGAGAAAGCCGACGATCAGGTTTAACATCGTGGTCTTGCCCGCCCCGTTAGGGCCTACGATCCCCGTTATCCCCTTTCCAAAACCGATCGTGACCCCGTTCAGCCCCATCACATCCCCATACCATTTGGAAACCGACTCCAGTCTAACTACCTCCTTCAATCCGACACCTCCACCGCCTTCACCTTCCGCGAGAGGGCCCACACGGAGAAAAGGATCAGGCCGATAAGGATGAGAAGCGACCAGGCCCAATGGACCCGATATCTGGGTCGAATTCCGAACAACAGCGATCCTATCTGATCGATATTGGCCCAGAAGGAGAGCAGGATCAGATATCGGTTCCTGAACACAATCCGCATCACCTCGAAGGTGATGGAGGAGAGAAGGACGAGGGCGCCAAAAGAGATCGCGGCATATTTGGCCTCCCCGGCCAGAGCTGAAAAGGCCAGCATCAACATACAGGGCACCAGGGAGATCAGAAATCCGTAGCCGATACATGACGGCATCAGCCAATATCCTCCCCTCAGGAAATCCAGATTATCCGAAAGCAACCCTCTCTCCAGGAACAACAGGAGAGAGGGAAGAACGGTGACAGAGGAGAGGATCAGCATGAGCGTCGCCGTCTTGCCGAGGATATAATCCCATCTTCCTAAGGGCCTTGAAAGATATAACTTCAGGGCGTTAGACCTGATGTCCCCGGCTATCAGACCGGCCCCGCCGAGGATCGTCATCATCAGCACCCAAAAGCTCTGTTGGTTCAGAAATTCCCTGAAGAACCGGGCATCTATCCTGATCATGTTAAAGTTGAGCTGAACGACCAGATATATCATCACTCCTCTGGCCAGGAAGGGGACGAGGGAGAGCAGAAACAGGATGAGGAAAAGCTTGCGTTTAAGTGTGAGCCTGATACCGGTTTTGGCGATGACCCACCAAGTCGGCCTGCCCGCAAGTTTGCCCTCCCATCGTTTGTATCCCTTCTCGTAGATCGGCATGGGCTTGACCTCGCCTTAGCGACTCTGGAATAGGTCATTTATCGTCATTTATAGTCATTCTTGTCCGTATTTTAGACTTCAAACGGGTTGAAGTCAAGGTTGACTTTCAGGAAGGCTCATTGTACCCTACTTTCGATGGAAGGGGTCAGGGAGGATCAGGTATCATGATCCTGTTGATATCGCTTCTTCTCATGCTTTCATACCCCCGTTATTCTCCGGATGAGCTTATCGTCAGGGTAAAGGGGACGGGATCGATCGAGGCCATCTCCTCCAAGCTGGGAGCGACCGAGGTTCATCCGGTCTTTCGATCGATGGATCCGAAGCTGAAAGGGGTTTATCTGCTCAGATTCCCCCGTGGTACGGATATCCTATCCCTGATGGATCGACATAAATCCGATCCGGATATAGAGTACATTCAGCTCAACCATCTGTATCGCCCCTGTGCTGAGATGGTGCCGAACGATCCGAAGTTTGGTGAGCAGTGGGACATGGAGCGGATCAGAATGCCTGAGGCGTGGGTGGTTGAGAGGGGGAGCGAGGATGTGGTGATAGCGATAGTGGATACGGGCGTGAATTACGAACACGAGGATATAAAGGGCAAGATCTGGAGGAATCCAGGTGAGGTGCCCGGCAACGGCCTGGACGACGACGGGAACGGATTTGTGGACGATTATATCGGCTGGGATTTTACCGATGCACCCACCATGCCCGGCAGGGGCGATTACACGGAATGGGATAACGATCCGATGGATGAGGGGGGACACGGATCTCATGTGGCGGGGATAGCCGGCGCCCAGCCGGATAACTCCGTTGGGATAGCCGGGGTGGCCTGGAGGTGCAGGATAATGCCGATCAGAGCCGGATTCAGGGTTTTGACGGGCGGGACATACCTTCAGGATGACGATGCTGCGGCGGCGATCGTATACGCGGCCGATAACGGAGCCAGGGTTATAAACATGAGCTGGGGCGACGAGGACCCTTCCCCGCTTATCAGGGACGCCATAGATTACGCCTATAAACGGGGATGCGTCCTGGTGGCGGCCGCAGGGAATGATTCGCGGACGGATGTGTTATATCCGGCGGCCTACAGGAAGGTCATAGCGGTTGCGGCCAGCGATCAGAACGATCACAAAGCCTATTTTTCGAACGCCAACGCCGCCATAGACATCGCCGCGCCCGGGATGGTGATCCTAAGTTTGGGCGTGAAGGAGCCGTATTGGATTTCAAGCGGCACATCCATGGCTGCGCCTCACGTCTCGGGCGTCGCGGCCCTGCTCATATCCAGGAGATCGAACCTGACGCCTGAGGATGTGCGGAGGATACTCGTCAGCTCGGCCGATAGGATGGAGAACTCCCCCAAGCTGGTGGATGCCGGAAGGCTGAACGCCTTCAGGGCGCTCCTGACCATCACCCCGCTGGTCGCCAGGATCATATCCCCTGAAAACTACACCGGATTCGACGACTCGATCACGGTCATCGGCACGGCGGGGGGATATAGGTTCGATAGCTATCAGCTCCTCTACGGCTCAGGGAAAACCCCCGAAAAATGGACGGCCATAACGCCGAATATCGGTATGACGGTGGAATCGGCTCAGATCGGGGTTTGGGACGTGTCGCATCTCAGGGAGGGCACCTACACCCTTAGGCTCGAAGTCAGATCAGCCGATGGGATGGAGCTCAGCCGCGATGAGGCAATCCTCATCGTCGATCATACCCCGCCGGAGTTTAAATCCATCAAACTCAAACGCACGATTCGAGATAAGCGATGTGAAACGGAACTGACGTGGCAGACCGATGACCTGACAACCGCTCTGCTCATTCCCCGGAGGATCGGCTCTGAACTTCCCCTTCGGCCCATAAAGGTAGATCATCTTTCGAGGGACCACATGCTGCCCCTCTTCGAGGTGCTCGGCGAGGGAGCATATGAGCTTCGCCTGAGGGCGATCAACATGGCTGGCATGAGCTCGGAGATGTCGATCGAAGTCGTCACGATGGACCGTCCGATATCTCCCAACACCTATGAGGATTTACCCTCCCACCTGAGCGGGTTTTGTCCGGCCGACGGATTCACGGACATGGATAAAGACGGCATGTTTGAGGTTTGGGGAATGAGGGAATCGGACGAGGGATATGGCGAGATCATAGTATTCGAGGTGGACGGTAACGGCGTGCCGGGTAAGATCCGAAAGATAGATGTCAAAGCCTATCCGTGGTGGGTCGGCGATGCGGACCATGACGGCATGCCCGATATCCTGTTGAATGAAAGCGATGTGACCTTCCTGATGGAAGGAAGACGTAAGATCTTTGAAAGGAACGATACATGGGGCGGAACGGTCGCCGATACGGATGGTGATGGAGACCTGGAGCTCCTTCTGAAGGAGGAGAGATACAATCAGATCCAGATCTACGAGTGCTGTGGCGATGATACCTTCATGAAAACCGCCTCCCTGGATAACCCTTCAGCCGGATATAACTCCATAAGGGAGATAGCGGTCGGTGAGATGGACGGCGACGGGATGACCGATATCCTATTTCTGGATGAGGATTGCGATCTGGCCTTCTACGAGAATAGGGGCGATAACAGGTATGCCCTCAGATGGGTTGAAAGGATGGGCGATGGAATGCCCGCCTTCATGGCATCGGGTGATCTGAACGGCGACGGCAGGGATGAAGTTCTGATCGGGGTTCTGAGGTCGAGAGGAAAAAGCAAACTCACATATCCGCTGGATCTCAGGCTGATCGAGGTGCGGGATATCGGCCCTCGCCTTTTGGATGAGATTGAGGTGGAGGGAGCCATATCCATCTCGAACGCCGCCCGGATCGTCGATCTGAACGGTGACGGCAAGGGCGAATTGATCGTTACAACCTACAAAGACGCCTATGTGCTGAACGAAAACCTTGATCCGATATGGCATTTCGAGGGAGTTGGTAGGAACCGTCGGATAACCGCCCTCGATCTTGATGGGGACGGGAAGCTGGAATTCGGGCTGAACCTGAAAGATGGGTTCAGGTTCTTCTCTAGAGGCCAGAGGGCCTCTTTAACGTTGAAGCCTTGGGGGTTGAAGGCTGTTCCGTTGGATGAGGAGAGGGTTAAGCTCTCATGGGAGGGCGAGAGGGATTGGAAGAGATTTAAGGTCTACCGGGCGGAGGATGGAGGGGAGTTTCACCGGATCGCCTCTGTTTCCTCCCGATCCTTTATCGATACGAATCTCAGGCCGGATCGCATCTACCGTTATGGGGTGACGACGGTTTTCGGCGGATGGGAATCGGAGATGTCCGATACGGTTGAGGTGAGACCTGCCCCACCGCCCGAGCTGGTCTCCTGTTCTCCACTCCCCCCCAACGGTGTGAGGCTGGAGTTCAACGTCGAGATGAGCGGGAGCGCCGGCGAGACATCCTTCTATGAGCTGAGGGATATCACGGTCACCGGAGGGGTAAAATCCCCGTTTATCCCCTCATCCGCCCTGCTGGTGACGGCGAGAAGCTTGCTCCTGACCTTTCCCGGCAAGCCGTTAAGGGCTGGACATACGTACGTCCTGACCATATCGGGTCTCTCATCGAGGGCTGGCTCGCCTATGAAGGAGAGGACGGTGGAATTCGAAATACCGGCCTCCAGCCAAAGGTTCGCCGATCTTGACTCCTTGAGGGTGTATCCCAATCCCGTCTCGCTTATGAGGGGCGCCCCCAGGGTGATCTTCGATCATCTGCCGCTGGGGACGAGGATCATCATCTATGCCCCTGATGGGAGTCTCGTCGTCCAGCTTCCGCCGGCCGGAACGGACGGAACGGTCAGGTGGAATCTGCTCAACAACAACTCCAACCTGGTCTCAAGCGGCGTCTACATCTACGTCGCCCGATTTAAGGGAAAAAGAAGGATAGGAAAGCTGGCTGTGACTGGCAGGTAGCAAAGCGCTTAAATTGACAAGAGATAGGCGGTGTGCTATATTAGAGGTTGCAGTGATTATGAAGGTGAGACGATGAGATTGGCAATCATCATCTAGGCCGTTTTTCTTTGGGGAGGAGGACGAGGATGTCAAAGAGGCGTAAGGTAAGATCCAAGGCGAAAGGGGAGGTCAAGGACTACCGTAACGCCGTACGCCGTCCGGAGCCTATACAACTTGATCTGTTCGGCGAGACGCCCCTGCCCGCCGACCAGGAGATCGAATTCTACAAGCACGAGGTCGGTTGGGCCAATCGGCTGATCCTGGGCGACTCGCTCCTCGTGATGAACTCACTGCTGGTCAAAGAGGGGATGGCGGGCAAGGTGCAGATGATCTACATTGACCCGCCTTATGGCATCAAATACTCCAGCAACTTCCAGCCGCGCATTGACCGCCGTGATGTGAAGGACAGGGACGAAGACCTCACCCACGAGCCCGAACAAATCAAGGCGTACCGCGACACCTGGAAACTGGGGGGCGAGGTGTACTCGACCCGCGGGGAGGATGTCGCTGCTTGGCTCCTGGACACAGACTACGACGGCAAGACCTTCCACATTTGTCAGGCATTCTTCCCCGGCGACCCCAAAGCCTGGGAAAAGCTTCAGCGAGCGCTCAAGGCCCAGATCGATCCCGAAGCCTTTGAGCGGATGCGCAGCACGGTCTCGTTCCCCTTCAAGCCCGGCGAGCACAAACGGATTGCCGTGAAGGTGATAGACTTTAGAGGTAACGAGGTGATGCGAGTGATGAAATTAGAAGGAAAAGAGGTGGCTTACCATGGGTAGAAAATACAAGAATCCGCCTATCATTGAAGCAGTTTGTGAATTTAGATTTACACAAGATACTCATTGGGATATTGCAATTCCCGGCTTGTTCTATGAACAAGTAAAGGATCCGTTTTCCAAAAGGGAGCAAAGGGTTGTTCAAGAAGTCGAAATTACATCTGGTCCTCAGGGTCTTCAACAACAAGTGCGTCTAGTTGAGCGGATTTTGATGTTTGCGGAAGATAGAAAGACGCTTGTCCAACTGGGACCTCGGTTGTTGGTGATCAACTCGCTAAAGCCTTATCCTACATGGAGGGGCTTCAAGCCTTATATCGAAAGAGCCTGGAAAGGGCTGCAAGACATTGTGGAAGTCAAGGGCTTAGAACGCATTGGCTTACGCTACATCAATCGGATTGAGCTGCCGACCCAATCGGCGAAATTGGAAGAATACTTTGAGTTCTATCCGTTTATTAGCCCGCGGCTTCCACAAGATTTGGTGTCTTTCATCGCGGGCGGTGAGTTTGCCTATGCAGATGGGCGAGATCACTGCCGGGTGCAGCTCACCCCTGCTCCTGGTGCGACCAATGAGAAAGTGGCAATTTTGTTGGATATAGACTATTTCCTGGTTCGCCGCAGCGGAGTCGAGGTCTCTCGCGCCCTTGATTGGGTTGAAGAAGCACATAGTCGAGTAGAAGAGGTCTTCGAAAGCTGCATTACCGATCGCCTCAGAGAATTATTTGAGGAGGTGAAGTAAGATGCAGACCAGCGCTATTTCTGAATTTTGGGATGTAGTGTGGATCCCAAATAGTTCGTCTGTTCAGCAACAAAGCATTATGAAAAAATCAGAGGGTTTTCCCAGGGTCTCTCCATTGTATTCCGTTTGGCAAAGGTTGATAACGGCTCTGGGGTGGTCAGAGACATCTGTTACTCTGCAAGAGCAACAGGAGGTTCAATCTTTAGGGACGCAGTCTATCGTTGCGGAGATCGACTTGCTCTTGGAGCACCTTCAAAAGTTAGGGGTCCGCCTTGGTAAGCAAGAGGAGATCTGTGAATATCTTCTGCAATATCCGGATCTGATTGAAGTAATCCCCCGGGCCATCAACGCCGCTCAGGCTCATTTGCTGGAAGCTCATCTATTTCTGGAGCTTTACCACGACCCCGAGATTGAAGATCGGTATCTGGTGATCTATGCGAGGTTCCCCAAGTATGATGAATCCGTAATGGAACGGATCGAGGCAGCAGAGGAAGAGTATTTAGGGCTCTTAGCCGAAAAGGAAGGATGGCTTTTGCTAACCACGGATTTCAGGGAACCAGGGAAAGCGTAAATGTTATTCGATTGGAAAGAATTTTTGGAGTTAGCGAAGGCCTTGAGAAATAGCGCTGGGTCGGGCTATTCGGTAGAAGCGGCTAATCGAACGGCCGTGAGCCGTGCCTATTATGCTGCCTTTTGTTGGACACGCAACTATGCAGAGTCCCATTGGGGATTTCAACGAACAAAAAGTGGATTGGATCACAGGTTACTCAGAGAGCATCTTAGAAAACTGGGGAAAACAAAAGCAGCCTCTCGCTTAGAAAGATTGCATCAGTGGCGCAAAAAATGTGACTATGAGGACCATGTTGCTGGACTTGTTTTTTTAGTGGAAAACGCCATCAAAACCACTATTAA